>CALMWA010000183.1 GCA_937873125.1 uncultured Actinomycetes bacterium
GACAGGTGGTATTGATCGCGTTGTTCTGCGGTGTCGCGGGCTTGATGGCGGCCCGGCTACGTGGCGCCCGGAAGCGAGCTGAAATCCTCGCTTCCGCTCTTGAGGCAGAGCGCAGTTACCATGAGAAGTTGACGGCCACGATCTCGAATCTGGATCCGGTGCTCTCCGTCATGGATTGCGAAGGGCTCATGGGATGGGCCGCGGGTACGGCCCGCGAAGCTACGGGGGCCGCATACGCGCATGTTGCCATGAGCGATGGCAGGCATCGGACTGCCGTGGAGGGAGACCGCGACGTTTACCCTAGCTGGTGGCACCCTACGATCCAGCGCCTCGTACTGCATGGGACCCGAACCGCGATGGTCCAGCGTACTGACGAGAGTGTGCACGATGTAGAGAACTTCCTGACCGTGCCACTGGTTGCGGATGACGGTACCGGACTGGGGGTCATAGTAGTTGGTGGCGGAGACTTTGGCTCCGCGGAAGAGCGTGTACTGGCGTTGCTCGCCGCTAAAGTGGTTCCGGCTCTACGGGGGGCTAGCGACGCTCCCGACGGCCGTGATGCGCTTACCGGCCTGCCCAATCGAAGCTCTCTATACCGGGTGCTGCAACGACGCCTGGTATACGAAGGAACGCTCACTGTCATGGCGTTGCGCCTGAATTACTCCTGGACTCGGGAGGGGGCCGCCAACGGTGATGAGAGGACTCTTCCGCGAACTTTAGGACAAGAACTCTCGCGAGCGCACCGGTGGGTCTTTTACTTGGGAGAGGGACATTATGCCTTGCTGTTGGCAGGAGCAAACCAGCTCAGGACTCGCAAAATCGCGCTCGCCATACGGCATGCAGCCGAGAAGATAGCATCTGAACAGGCTGTTCCCTCCACGGCCTCCGTAGGCTTCGCCATTGCCAACGGTGTGGACCGCGGAGAGCCAAGTCTGCCTGTCGAGGCGGCTCTGGACGCTCTACGCACGGCCGGCGAAAAACCAGATCGGATCGCTGGTTCATTCGTTGGAGATGAGGACTTGAGCAGGCTTGGGAAGGATAGATTCTCCGCACGCGCGGAGATTGCCCTCGCGCTCGTGGCGGCGACGGAGATACACTCGCCGCCGCTCGGTGACCACCTGCGGGCCGTCTCCCGGACAGCGCATCTTATCGGCATCAACATGAGCCTTACCCAGGATCGGTTGGATGCGCTGGTAACCGGAGCCTTACTGCACGATGTCGGCAAGATAGGGGTCCCCGACACCATCCTGCAACAATCGGGCGCACTGAGCAAGGAAGAAGAACAGGTCACGCGCCAGCATCCGGTGGTGGGCGCAAATCTGATAGCGAAGTTCGAAGAGCTCAAAGAGGCAATACCAGCGGTCAAGCATCATCACGAGCGGTTCGACGGCGCAGGCTACCCCGATGGCCTAAAGGGTGAAGAGATACCATTAGAGGCGCGAATAGTATTGGTAGCCGATGCTTTCGAGTCCATGATCCGGGGACGGCCTTATCGCCTCAGGATATCTACAAAGGCCGCCCTTCGGGAGTTAGAGTGCCATGTGGGAACACAGTTCGATCCGACGGTGGTCGAGGCACTGGTGAAGGTCTTGGAGACAGACACCCGCCTGAGCGATTCCGCTACGTAACTCCCTGATACAGAAACATACGCCTTACGGTCGATGGTACTCCAGGCCAGTCCGCGCACGCCGTCCCCGAGGTTCTTCAAGAGGTGGAAGCGATCCGCGGCCTGTACAGCACGATGAGCTATTCTCCTCACGGCTTCTACATACTTCCCGCCACGATCTCTGCTCACCAATTCGATTCCCGGATGTTTCCTGAGCCACCCATACAAGGATATCTGATGAAGAGCCCGAAAACGGGCTAATGTCACAAACCTTTCCGCAGCGAGGGTCCCCCTCCTTGAAGAGGGGGACCCTCGTATTCCCGATATGCTAGAAGGCGGGTAGCCTTACCCGCCTCTGCTAATTGCTACGAGTCAGAGCGCTTGACAGCAAGACCGATGAGGCCGGCAAGCACCATCAACGCGGCGACCGGCATTAGGAGTCCTATCCCGCTGGTATCCGGCAGCAAGCCGGTCACACCAGGGTCACCCGCGGCCTGCTCGCCATCTCCACTGGACGGCGAAGCCTGAGCGGCCTTAACGGCCCCTTCGGGAACCTCAACCGAGACACTCTCGCCCGGCGCAGCCTCCTCGGGGAAGGTTACGGGGAACCTAACGGGGACCGTCTTACTCGGGGTGATCGGCACGGGGATCTCGACAACGACCGTCTCTTCGGGGACCGTTTTATCTTCTGGAACAGTCACCACAACGGTGGTTTCCTCAGGAGTCGTGGCTTCGGGAACCGTTACCACAACTGTCTCCTCAGGCTTGGTCTCTTCGGGCTTGGTCTCCTCAGGGACTGTCTCCTCAGGGACTGTCTCCTCAGGCTTGGTCTCTTCGGGCTTGGTCTTGTCTTTGCCGCCGCAGTTGCCGTTGTTGTCGTCCTCGAAGTCGTCGTCGTTGCCGCAGCCGTTGTTACCGTCTTGGTCGTTCGTGTTCTCGCCACCCGGACCACCGGGCTTGTCGTTGCCGCCGTTCTCATTGCCGTCGGGATCTGAGCCGCTATTGCCCTGGTTTCCGGATCCGCCCTTCTCCGTGCAACGGTCGTTACCCGACGGATGTTGGCTGGTACCGCAGTCTTCGGTCGACGTCTGGGCGGCGGTGCCGGCCGGCGCCGTCTTGGTCGCGGGATCATCGACTATTATGCTGGGCATCTCTTCCATATCGGAAGGTGGAGTTGCCTGCGGCGGCGCTTGAGCGTTGTAGTCTTCAGCAGCCGCAGGCTCGTCGTAAACCGGCGCTGGTTGAATGTCCGACGCTGGCACATCTAGGACGGGAGCTGATTCCGACTGAGCAGCGCTACCATAATCCTGCGCCACCACAGGCTCTTCTTGCGCGACCACAGGCTCCTCAGGCTCGTAAACTGGCGTCTGAACGTCGACATCAGCGGCCGCACCGGGAACGGCTTCCTCCTCGTAGTACCCGGAGGTGTCGGGGGCGCTCTGCGCCGTTGCAACGGTACCCAAGCAAAGGGCAAAGCCCACGGTAAGCAAGAATATAGCTACGAATCGCTGTTTACTCACAAGTTTCCTTTCAAAGGTCTGTTTTTCGCTTACAGACGTCCTAACGAAGGCTCTCGGAGTCTTCGCGCGTTAATGATTCAGGGTCTTGGCCTGACATCACCTACCTGATGCGACGCGGCCATGCGCGCCAGCATTACCTGCCAGGCGAGACGCAGCAGGGTTGAGTAGCGTTGACTCAACGGGGACCCAGCTTCTCCAGAGAGCGCTTGCGGCCTTGGACTCGCCGGACTCGCTCACGAAAACCCTGGTACAGATCCTCCGCTATAGCGTTTGCCTGATCGCGCTCCGCCTCCGCCGACTCCAGCCGCTC
This sequence comes from uncultured Actinomycetes bacterium, assembly GCA_937873125.1. Taxonomy (GTDB): domain Bacteria; phylum Actinomycetota; class Rubrobacteria; order Rubrobacterales; family Rubrobacteraceae; genus JACDDK01. The sequence continues at coordinate 3,437 of CALMWA010000183.1, forward strand.
GGCGAGCGCCGCTTCCCGAACTCGCAGTTCCTCAC
>CALMWA010000184.1 GCA_937873125.1 uncultured Actinomycetes bacterium
TGTTATACCGGGGCCAAAAATACCAAGAGCGGGAAAGGGAGAAGCCTCTCTTGGGTAAATCGAGCATAATCGAGAGCAAAATATAAATCAAATAGTATTTTCTGATGTAAGATCAAAGCTTTAGTAATATGTCAGTGTGAATCTCAATTCGGGACAACTGGCGACATTTGCGAAGGTCGCGGCGGAGGGCAGTTTCAGTGGCGCCGCGGTCGCTCTAAACCTGACGCAGCCGGCGGTAAGCAATCAGATGAACCAACTCGCGAAGTCGTTCGGCGAACCACTTTTCACGCGTCACCGGCTCGGCGTCAACCTGACTCCCGCCGGCTTACAGTTGCTCCCGCACGCGCAGACTTTGCTCCGGGCGCTGGAGGGTGCGGGGATGGTAGCCTCAGAGCTACGTAGTCTAGATAGTGGGACGGTCAGGATCGCGGCGAGCACGACCATCGCTTCGTATCTGCTTCCTGCTGCTCTGGCGAGGTACCGTCGGGTCCATCCCAACCTGAGCGTCAGACAGTTTGTTGGGAATACCCGTGAGGTCGTCGCGCGGCTCGAAGCAGGTGGCGTGGACCTCGCGCTGGTCGAGGGACACGTCTCCGTTCTCCCGCAAAACCTCGAGCGTCAGGTACTCCGGTACGATGAGATCGCTCTCATCACGCTGCCGGATCATCCACTCGCCGGTTCTCCACAATGCGAGTTGGAGGATCTTGAGGGCCTGGAGATAGTGTGGCGCGAGAAGGGGAGCGGTACCCGCGATGTGACGGAGCGCGCGCTGGCGGGCGTGAGGCGCGCCGGCGGATTCGAGCTCGTTGGGAGCGAGGCTGTGAAGGAAGCCGTGGCGGAGGGTCTCGGGGTCGCTTTCCTGTCGCGGCTGGCGGTGGATCGTGACGTGCGCGCCGGCTTTCTCGCGGCGACCACCGTGAAGACGGACGGGCTGACCAGGCCCCTTACGTTGCTGAGACCCCCGGTAGATTTACTCTCTCGCGCCAGCCGGGCGCTGATGTCGGTCCTTATGGAAGACCCACGCTGAGAGCTAACCTCTCCACAAGCTTGCCGTAAGGCCGGAAATCCCCATCTACTAGCGCTGCAAGGTCTACAGCGGGTAGAAGCCCACTATGGACAGGTCAGGATCCTTGTTGAGAATGGCGATCGCGGCCTTCCCGCGGTCGCGTGGAAACGCCACGTCGGCCATGTGTGGACGGTTGGGGTAGATGTGAATGATTCTCCCCACGGTCCCTTGCTTCAGACCGAGTCGTGGCACATCCTCGGGCAGCCTCACGACCTCCTCCGGCCAGAACACTTCACCCATGACCTGCCTCCGAACTCCTCAATAAACGGAACATCTCTCTGGCCGGTGCGCTCGAGGTCTATTCGGCTGGCGGTTTACGCGGCCCTCCTCCCTTGAATCAGGATCGACCACCTCGGGAGACGAAACCTCCTGGACCAGAGGCTCTCCCCTCCCCCATACCACGAACCGGCCGCTCGAAGAGTAGCCTATAGAATGCCATCCCCGCGAGCATCGCCACAACGAACGCGAACACCGGTACGAGCCCCGTGGCGAACGCCGGAGCGAGGGCTGCCACCGCGGGACCGGGACAGAATCCGGACAGTCCCCAGCCGACACCGAACAGCGCCGCGCCACCGAGGAGCCTTCCGTCCAGGGAACTCAAAGTCGGGATCCAGAAGCTATCCGCCAGAACCGGATACGGGCGCTTCAGGATCAACCGGAACGCGGGGATGGTGATCAGCAGAGCGCCCCCCATGACGAAAGCCAGGGTCGGATCCCAATCCCCGGCGACATCCAAAAACCCTATGACCTTGGCGGGGTTTATCATGCCCGAGATAGCAAGCCCCAGTCCGAACAACGTTCCAGAGAACAGGGCAACCAGCATTCTTGCCATACCAGCCTCCTTAAAAGACGTGCCGCGTAATGAACACGGTGAGGGCCGCCACGCCCATAAACACGATCGTTGCGGTGATGGAACGGTTCGAGAAGCGCGCTATACCACAAACGCCATGGCCACTGGTACAGCCGGACCCGAGGCGCGTGCCGAACCCCACCAGCACCCCCGCTACGACGAGCACCGGAACAGAGGCCTCCATCTGCACCAGGTTCGTTCCGCCCGCCACCAGCATGTAGATGACGGCGCCGAGGATCAAACCCACGACGAATACCGCGCGCCAGCTCAACTCCGAACCTTTCGCGGACAACAGGCCGCCCACGATGCCGCTGATCCCGGTGATGCGCCCGCTGAACAGCAGCATCAGCGCGGACGCCACGCCTATGAGACCTCCGCCAATAAGACCGCTAACCGGGGTAAAGTTCTCCACCATATACTCCCTTTGCGGGGCACCCTACATGAATAGAGCGCCACGCTATCTCGGTCCCGGATACAAATATTCGAGACCTCGCCGTTTATCCATCCCGTCAATACCATCTCAATGCAGGGACCAACAGCCCGCCAAATAGCAAACGCGGTCCATTACATCACTACATAATAACTTGGTCATAATTATAGTCAAGCTCCGGTGGGTTCAGGATGTCTAGCGTGTTGGCGGAATCCACGTTCACGCGCGGAGAGATCACGAATCGAGGTCAAACGAGCAGACCCTAACGGAGCCAATCTCGTCAAATTGAGCCGTAACAGAACTACTGAGACTCCAAACTGCACTCTTGACAGGCATACATTCAATAATTATATTGAATACATGAATGATCATAGGATATTCAAGGATCAGTTGTTCGAGCAGTTCGCCCGGATCGGGAAGGCGCTGGCGAACCCGCACCGTCTGGAGCTTCTAGACTTGCTGGCGCAGGGCGAGCGAAGCGTGGAGGATCTTGGGCGCGAGGCGGGCATGCCGGTAGCGAACACCTCCCGGCATTTGCAGGAGCTCCGGGCAGCGAGGCTGGTTGAAGTGAGGCGGGAGGGTCTGTACGGTTACTATCGGCTGGCCGGTGATGGCGTGTTCGAGGTGTGGCGTGCGATACGGGATCTGGGAGAGGCCCGTCTCGCGGAGATAGACCGTTTAGTTGGGACCTACCTCACGGATCGGGATTCGCTGGAGGCTGTCTGCGCGGAGGAGTTGCTCGCGAAGACGCGGGAGGGGGACGTGGTTGTGCTGGACGTGCGTCCGCAGGAGGAGTACCGGGCGGGACACATCCCCGGCGCGCATTCGGTTCCTCTGGAGCGGCTTGAGGCTTATCTGGAGGAGATCCCGAAAGACCGGGAGATCGTCGCCTACTGCCGCGGGCCTTACTGCGTATTCTCCGACGAGGCGGTGGCGCTCCTCAGGACGCACGGTTACCAGGCAAGGAGGCTGGCGGATGGTCTGCCGGACTGGCGGGCGGCGGGCATGCCGGTCGAGACGACTGATAGCAACTGATGAGTAACGACGGAAAGGGGTCGTAATGAGTGAACATCTACGCGAACAACAAGAGCTCGAAGAGCTCGACGTCGGCACCCTGCGGGAGGCGATCCAGGAAGAGTACGCCGAGGTCGCGAACCACCCGACCAAGGGCTTCCACTTCCACACGGGTCGTCCGCTGGCGCGCATACTAGAGTACCGCGACGAGTGGCTGGAGGGCATCCCTGAGTCCTCGATAGAGTCGTTCGCCGGTACGGGAAACCCGTTCAGCCTGGGCGAGTTGCAAGCCGGCGAGACGGTGGTGGATGTCGGCTCGGGCGCGGGGATAGACAGCCTGATCGCCGCCAAGATGGTCGGTTCGGGAGGTCGTGTGGTCGGGGTTGACATGACCCAGGTTATGCTCGAAAAGGCGCGGGCTGCGGCTGCGGAGGCCGGTCTGGAGAACGTGGAGTTCCATCAGAGCTATGCAGAGGAGTTGCCCGTCCCGGACGGCTGGGCCGACGTGGTGATCTCGAACGGCGTGCTCAACCTGATGCCGGACAAGGCCGCCGTGCTGGGGGAGATGTTCCGCGTCCTCAAGCCGGGCGGACGGTTGCAGGTCGGGGACATCCTGGTACAGAGGGCCGTGCCCGAGGGCGCCAAACGCAAGATAGATCTCTGGACCGGGTGAATCGCCGGTGCTCTGCTGGAGGCAGAGCTAGAGGCCACGGTCGTGGCTGCTGGTTTTGAGGCATTCGAGATCACCTGGCGCAAGGACGTATTCAGCGGCGCGCCCCAGGCGGGCAGCGCGGCGAGCTTTGGGACCCTGGGGATAAACTTCCGGGCCCGCAAAACGGCCGGTGAGTGACGAAACGGTCATGATGTCGAAACGCGAGGCGCCTGCGGGACCTACCGAGGAAGAACATCTCCGCGGGGCGGTGCCATCGGCGCGATGGCTCTGAGGGAGATGCTGGAGCGGGGGGATCCAGTCGCGGTCGCTGACGTGCGCGGAACGAACTGAGGAGGTCCGGCATAGCGTCCAGAAGGCTACAGCAGAACGCCTGCCTCGGGCTCAGGGAGAACCTGGGGCAGTTCTCCTTGCTAGTCCTAGTCAACGCCTTCGTGGGCGGGATGGTCGGACTAGAGCGCACGGTGGTGCCGCTCATTGGCTCCCAGGAGTTCGGACTGGTTCTCAGGACGGCCATCTTCTCGTTCATCATCACCTTCGGCCTGGTGAAGGCCGTCTCCAACCTCTTCGCGGGCGGCCTAGCCGACCGGTTCGGCAGGAAGAAGATCCTCGTGGCGGGATGGCTCGTTGGCGTCCCGGTACCCCTGATCCTCATGTACGCCCCCTCGTGGGAGTGGATCGTCGCCGCAAACGTCCTGCTCGGCATCAACCAGGGCCTCGCCTGGTCCATGACGGTGATCATGAAGATAGACCTCGTGGGGCCGCGCGGGCGGGGCCTGGCCGTCGGCCTCAACGAGTTCGCCGGCTACCTCGCCGTGGGTCTCACCGCGCTCGCGACGGGATACCTAGCGGCGTCCTACGGTTTGAGGCCGGAGCCGTTCTACCTCGGCGTCGGCTACGCTCTGCTCGGGCTCATGGTCTCCGTATTCCTAGTGCGCGACACGCGAGAGCATGTCAGGTTGGAGATGGAGACGCACCCGCCCGAGCCGAACCCCTTGACGTTCCGGGAGGTATTCGCGAAGACCACCTACGCAGACCGCAACCTCTTCGCCGCCTCCCAGGCGGGGCTCGTCAACAACCTCAACGACGGGATGAGTTGGGGGGTGTTCCCCCTCTTTTTCTCAACCTTCGGCCTCGGCGTGGAGCGCATAGGCATCCTCAAGGCCGTCTACCCGGCGGTCTGGGGGATCTTGCAGGTCTTCACCGGCCCCTTGAGCGACCGCTGGGGGCGGAAGGGTTTGATCGTGGCCGGGATGTGGGTTCAGGCGGCAGGGATCTTCGTCACCGTCGCGACGAGGGACTTCGGTTGGTGGCTTCTCGGAAGTGTCCTCCTGGGCCTCGGCACGGCGATGGTCTACCCGTCCTTGATCGCCGCCGTCTCGGACGCTTCGCACCCCGCCTGGCGGGCGCGCTCCCTGAGCGTCTACCGCTTCTGGCGAGATCTCGGCTACGCCGCGGGCGCCCTCTCGGCCGGCATCATCGCGGACACTCTGGGGATCTCCTGGGCCATAGGCTCCGTGGGGGCGCTCACGTTCCTCTCGGGAGCGGTCGTGGCGGTTGTCATGCGGGAAAAGGCGGAAGGTATGGAAGTAAGCGAGAAGGGCTGACCGGAGCGTGAAGGGTACGAGAGCGAAAGACGTACAGGAGTTCTTCGAGCGGGTGGCGACGGACTGGGACACGATGCGCCTCGCCCGCTCGGAGGCACGCATGATTCCGAGAAAATCGTACGGAGGAGACTCGACGTCTCCGTCCGGTTTTGCCACAGTATGAAGGAGGACGTAGGGCTAGACGGACGAATGCTGGAGGCTTCAACGTGCGGAAGCCGTCCGCGGTTACCACATGCACGTACTCGTAGAGCGCATACCTCGTCTCATTGCGTAGATCTATGTCACGCATCTTGCTGCCCCTGTGCCCGACACATTGCCACCTCTAGGTCATCATCGTCCTTGGTCCTTCCTCGGCCATCATCTCTGTTTTGATAAGGGAAGAACTCTGGTAAGGGAAACATTACGAGATTCGGCCAGAAAGATCATCCGCAAGGTACGGCCTCTACGACGAGACGTTCGAGCTTGGGTACGGCGCGCTTGACCTCTGCAGAGAGCCTTTCTCTGATCCCCGCTATCTCGGCCGCGCTCAGGTTCTCCAGCACCCCGATCTCGACCTCCGAATAGACGCGGTGCCCGACCCACCGCGCCCTGATCGATCCAACCCGTTCTACACCCGAAACTCCCGCTGCGCTGCGCTCTATGGAGTCGATCACCTCTGGCTCTACCGCATCCATCATCCTGCGCCAGATCGAGACCGCCGAACCTTTGACGATGAACAGGATGGCTATAGTTATGAGCAGGCCGATGATGGGGTCGAGGATCGGGTAGCCGAGCCAGACGCCGATGGCTCCGGCGAGTACGGCCAGCGAGGTGAAGCCGTCCACCCGAGCGTGCTGACCGTCAGCCACCAGGGCGGCGCTGCCGATGCGCCGTCCGACGGTAATACGGAACTGGGCCACCAGTTCGTTGCCCAGGAAACCGACGACTGCTGCAACCGCGACCCATCCCACGTTCGAGACTTCGGAGCCGTTGAGGAGCTTCATAACCGACTCGTAGCCCGCCACAACGGCGCTAAGGAAGATCATGCCCACTATGGCGACTCCGGCCAAATCTTCGGCCCGCCCGTAGCCATAAGTGTAAGCTCTAGTCGCCGCCCGCCGGGAAAGAGCGAACGCGATCCACAAAGGCACCGCCGTTAGGGCATCGGAGAAGTTGTGAATGGTGTCGGCGAGCAACGCAACCGAGCCCGAGATGATAACGATAACCACCTGGAAGAGCGCCGTCGCCATGAGCGCCACCAGGGAGATCTTCAGCGCCCGTATGCCAGCCGCGCTCGACTCCAGCGCGTCGTCCACCGAATCGGAGGACTCATGCGAGTGCCCGAAGGGATTCAGGTGGGAAAGATCATGGCGCAGCCGGACCCACCTGCCAGGAGCACGCGCACCGTGCGAATGTCCCTCCCGCCGGCGAGCGTTCCCTGCTCCATGCTCGTGCGAGAGCGTTTCTTCCCCGTCGTGATGGCCTTTCATACCATGCTCCTTCAACCTCGAACTCCTTTCCAACCTTTAATCGAAAAATGCAACGTAGTACCTACGGGGACCCTTCCTCTATCCGTTCCGCGTTCGACCAACCCCGGAGAGCGTGCTCGGCGTGGTTACGAACCTCGTCCAAAAGTGCCGCCACGTGATGGTCGTGCAGGGAGTAGTGAACTGACCGGCCCGACCGCTTGGCAACGACCAACCTCAGATGCCTCAGTATCCTGAGCTGCTGGGAGGCCGCCGAAGGGGTGACCCCAGCCCTCTCCGCAAGCTCGCCAACCGGCGACTCGCCACCCTCGCGCAGCGCGTACAAAAGCGTCACCCTCGAAGGGTTGGACAGCGCCCCAATTACCTCGGCTATCGTCCGGGCCTCCTCCTCAGAGAGAGGTCCCGCTCCACCATGCTCCGCGTGCGCTTTGCTATCCGGCATGAACAGAGTGTACCCACACACCTGCAAATATTTACATATTTGCAGGTCAAACAGTAGCATCCGGTAGACTTTGCTCGACGAGTCTCCAAACGTACGATTCTTCCGGAATCGTACAAGCATCCCTACTACGACGAGCGCGTTTTCCAGAGGATAGAGCCGCCATCTCTGGCGTGGACAAGGGAATGACAGTGACCAACATCGACATCTTTGCCGCCTGGGGCAAGGTCATCGCCAGAGGTGCTAGGTAGAGAAACCGCCAGGCTCAGAGTACCCGGATCCAACAATTCCGTCGGAATTTCCTATCCTGTCATCGGGCTTTGCGAGGCAGCAGTAGCGGCCCCGATCATGGTCTGTCCGATATCCTTGCGTTTAGCGCTCGGGCTGGTCGATGTACGGCCCCCTCCGGGATTAGCTTCCAACTAGCCGGGCCGTATTCAGGACCAACATTTGTCGACCAATGGAGGCAGGAAATGCCCAAGCTCACCCAGAATCGCGTCGAGAGGCGTCGGCGTCAGCTACTCGACGCGGCGGCTGCGTGCTTCTCCAGTAAGGGCATTCACGGAGCGACCGTGCCGGACATCAGCCAGAGAGCCCAGGTTAGCGTGGGGACTCTGTATCGACACTTCGGCAGCAAAGAGAGGCTAATCATTGCCATTGCGGAGAGGATCTGTCGGCAAGACGCACTAATTGTGGAGAGGCTACTCGCGGTCGCGCGCCCGTTCGATCAGCGTGGCGCACTGGACTCGATCGTACTGGAACGATTGGAGGATTTTGTGTCAGCAAAGGAGGCGAGACTGCGGATCGAGCTCTGGGCGGAAGCGCCGCTCCACCCGGCACTGCGCGCGGTACTCCGCCAGGGGCTTGAGAATATTATAGACAAAGTCGAGGAAGCTCTCCGGGCGGAAAACGGTCAGAACGGAACGACGGCTACCGACGCCCGCAAGGTGATCGGACTCGTTCAGGGAGCAATCCTCTACAGGGCTCTCGGCGTGTCATAATCTGGCCGCTCGTTCAGAGACCAGGCAATTTGGGCCTAGTCTGAACGGCAGGGCAATGTAATGTGCACCACAGTGAAGGTCAAGCGCGCTACGGTTATGCCGAGCGACGCGAGTAAGCACCTACGTCGAGTCGAGACGGCGCTCCCTCGACACCTCGACACATTCAGCGAGGGAACGCGCTGTCGTTACAAGGAGACCTTTCTCGCCGAACGCACTATTGGCGGGGCCGTGCCCGAGGGTTCCGGTGGTGATTAGCACGATGCCCGGTCCGGGGATCAGGAGCACCGACCCGCTGTCCTTCTGGAGCCCCAACTGCTAAGGGAATAGGTCCGAGCAGGAGCCGTACCCTCCGATCCATACCGCCAACATTCCGCGTCACGGACAACTCACTTCCATCCTGACCTCTAGACCCATCCT
>CALMWA010000185.1 GCA_937873125.1 uncultured Actinomycetes bacterium
ACCGACGGCTCGCGTTTCCGCAAGCTGTTCATCTCGGGCAAGGAGATCCTGGCTCGCGCCCAAGAGGAACTGGGCGACCTGCGTCCCATAGAGAAAGAAGACCCCGCAGCCCCCGCCGACGAGTTCAAGTTCGACGGCGCGCCCGGCACCTTCGGCGTCATAACGCCGGTCTCGGAGCCATTCTGCGCCCGGTGCAGCCGCCTACGCCTCACGGCTGATGGCAAGATCCACCCTTGCCTCCTCACCGACCTCGACGTACCGGTAAAGGATGCCATCCGCTCCGCCGATCCCATCCCCGCCATCCACGAGGTCCTCTGGCACACCGCCGGGGTAAAGCCCGCCGCCGGCCTCACCCTCCCCGAGGAGTCAAGAAACCGCACCATGAGCCAGATCGGGGGCTAGAGATCCTCACGCCACCCCGGCGCCACCGGCGCGGCGTGAGAGTACAAGCCAGGCTCTCCCGGTGATGAAGAAGGTTTCCGGTTTCGTGCTCGTCGTTCTGCTGCTCAGCGGTGCGCTCAACTTCGCGGGCCTCATGTTTGGCCTCTTTTACGAGGGGTTCTTCTTCGACAATGTTGCACATTTTCTGACAGCTATGGGTCTCGTGGCCCTGGCTGCGGAGCTGGCTCACTGGCACGCTGGGATATCCCTCGGTTCCGTCCGGCGGGCGCTCTTGGCGGGCGCGCTCTTGGGTATCGTCGGGGGAGGCCTGTGGGAAATCTTCGAGGTCATCGTGGATTACTTCGTCCCGGAGGTCTATAACCCGCCCGTGGACACGCTTCTCGACATGACGTTCGGCACCCTTGGCGGGGCTGCGGGGGCATGGCGGACGCAAGCGTATTTAGCCTCCACCGCAAAGCACCGGCGGACCGTGTAGCTCACTCACATGCTCAGTCCGGCTCTATGGTGGCGATCAAACCTTCGGCCCGAAGCGCCTCCTCGTACATCTCGGCGAGCTCTTTGTGGCATTTGGTGGCTACGGCTTTGCCGTTGGTGTGGGCTTCGAGCATGATGGAGACTGCCTGGCGCATGCTCATGCGCGGGATGACTTTTCGGAGCACCTGTATGACGTGCTCCATCGGTGTGTAGTCGTCGTTGTGCAGGATGACCTTGTAGGGTGGCTCGGTGCTCATCTCGCGCTTGGTCGTCTCTTTGGGGGCGGTCTCGGTCCCGGAGGTCCCGAGTATCTCTAGCATCGTGGGCATGCACACCTTCGGTTGGTCGTGTTCGCTAACGTCAGAAAGATAGCCGCCTCGGGCGGATGGCGCAACCCTCTCTTTTACCTTTTCATGCGGGGCAGCACGCTCTCCAGCACGTGCGCGACGGTGCGGCGGTTGCGCTCGGAGATCTCTTCGTCCCGTTCGGTCTCAGGGTAGTCCGCAGGATCGTCGCGCATGAGCGACGGTAGCCGCACGGGACTCCGCTCGCCCCACTTGTCGAGCCACTCGCCGGAGACTTTTTCGGGGATCGGCTGGTGTGACAGTATGGACCAGAGCATCGTCCAGGCCCGCGGCACGACGCGCCAGATGTCGTAGCCGCCGCCGCCCGTGGCGACCCAACGGCCGTCGCAAAGCTCGTGGGCGAGTTCGTGGACGCGGCGTGGTATGTGTTCGTAGAGGCGGGTGGTCGCGGAGAGGTGGGTCAGAGGGTCGAGCTTGTGGCCGTCGCAGCCGTTCTGGGAGAGGATGAGGTCCGGCTCGAACGCCCGCAACGCTTCCGGCACGACGGCCTCGAAGCAGGAGATCCAGGACTCATCGTCCGTGAAGGGCTCCAGCGGCACGTTGACGGAGTAGCCCATCCCACCGTTGCGCCCCCGCTCCTCCACACCGCCGGTGCCGGGGAAGAGGTAGCGGCCGGACTCGTGCATGGAGATCGTGAGCACCTCCGGGTCGCTGTAGAACATCCACTGCACGCCGTCGCCGTGGTGCGCGTCCGTGTCCAGGTATGCGACGCGGATGCCGGGATGCTCCTGCTTGAGCCGCGCGATGGCGACCCCGGCGTCGTTGTAGAAGCAGAACCCGCTCGCCTGCGAGCGCAGCGCGTGGTGCAAACCGCCGACGATGCACATGGCATGGTCGGCCTCCCCGGCCATCACCATGCGGGCCGCCTTCAGGACCGCGCCGCACACGTCCGCGCCGGCCTCGTGGATGTTCGGCACGACCGGGTTGTCCGGGGTGCCGATGCCGTAGTGGACAAGCTCCGCAAGGTTGGCGAGGCCGCGTCCGGCACGCTGGACATTGCGGATGTACGTCAGGCTGTGGACCGTCATCAGGTCTTCGTCGTTTGCGGGCTCGGACGCCACGAATTCGTAGCCGTCGAGCAGGCCGAGTGCCTCGCATAGCTCCAGCGTCATGCGGATACGCAGCGGGTTAAAAGGATGGTCGTCCCCGAACCCGTAGCTCTCCAGGCGCCGGTCGTGGACGATGGCGGACTTACCGCTCAGGAGCCGGGCTCCGTCACGCGCTCGGTCACGCGGGCTTTCGCGGCGGCCAGAGCACGGTGTAGCCGGCGTTCTCCAATTGCTCTGCTACGTCGCTCGTGTCGATGGTATCCACCCGGAACACGACGAGACGTTCGGCGGGCGCGCCCTCTGTGGCCGGTTCGACTCGGGCGCCCATCACGACGCTGACGATGTTGATGCCGCACATCCCGAAGACGCCTGCGGCCCCGGCGAGCGTTCCGGGGCGATCGGGGACGGAGATCTCCATGCGGCTCCCCGGCTCGTGCGCGCCAACCAGGTAGGTCAGCGCCTCCATGACGTCCGAAGACGTGACAATACCGACCAGAGCATCGTGCTCGACGACCGGCAGGCAGCCGATCCTCTTCTCCCGCATCTCGTTCGCCGCCTGCTCTATGGGGTCGTCGGGGTGCGCGGTCGAGACCTCCCGCGTCATCACGTCCTCAACCCGTATGCTCTGTAGCGCCTCCGCCCGTGACGGGTCCCCAAGAGCCGGCGTCGCCGAGCGCAGGCTCCGGTCGGAGACGATTCCGACTAGCCGCCCGTCCTCCACAATCGGCAGATGCCTTATTCTCCGGTCCCGGCACAGCGCGAGCGCCTCCGCCGCCGTTGTTTGCGGCGTGAGCGTCTCGACCTCACGGGTCATCGAATCCCTGACCAGCAGCATCCGGTTCCTTTCCCGATCTCCCTACCCGAGAAGAATTCTATATGACCCCGCCGTTTCGCGTCAGCGTCAGCGAAGCGTCGGCCGGAAACTGGTATAACGCGCTCGTGGGAGATCAGATAAAAGAGCTACTGGCGGATCCGGCAACGGCGCTGGTCAAGGAAAGCTTCACCGGCGTGCGCGCCCGGTGGTGGTGGGAACGCCGGATCTCCGGCGGCATCGAACTCTGCCAGGAACTGAACCCCGAACTAATGATCCGGGAGATAGCCGCAAACACCGGCCACGACGCCGCCGCAGTCCGCGCGACAGTCATCGAACAACTCGGGCTGGAAGACATGGATCCGGTGGTCCTGACGTTCGAGATCCCCGGCGAAGCCACGCCCCACGAAGCCTCCCGCTCCCTCGCCGAACACTCCACCAATCCCGAGGGATTGGCCGCGCCTCTCTACCGGCGGATCGAAGAAACCCTTCGCAAGCGCTAGTACCTCGGCACGTTCTCGTCCACCTGCGAGTAGGCGTCGAGGCCGCCTTCGAGGTTGAGGACGTTGGAGAAACCGGCCTGCGTTAGAGCCTGTGTCACGTAGGCGCTGCGGGCGCCGTGGTGGCAGATCACGACCGTCTCCCTCACCGGGTCGAGCTCGGAGACGCGCTCCGGCATCTGGGCGAGCGGGATGAGTCTGGAGCCCTCGATGCGGGCCGCTTCGTACTCCCACGGCTCGCGCACGTCGAGCAACTCGGGATGGTCGCCGGAGTCCAGCCGCGCCTTCAGTTCGCCGGGTGTGATAGTGCCGTAGTCGGGTTCCCGCCACACGCGGCTATGACTCGTAGTCCACCACGAGGCGGCCCGTGGTCAGCGCGTCGAGCTTCTCCACACCCGCGACGTGCTCCGGATGCTTGAGATACTGCGTAAGACCATCCCTATCCTCGAAACGGGCGAAGAGCCCGTGCGTGTAGCCGCCACCCCTCCCGCTGAAGTCCTCCCCGACCGACAGGTCTACTACACTCTCCACGGAGTTCCGCAGTCCGCGCAGGGTCTCCAGCAGATCCTCGATGTCCTCCGGCGAGGCGTCGTCTTTCGCGGCGAATAGCACGAGATGATCTATCACGGGCGCTCCTTTTTCTCGGTTACGCAGCGGAGTCTAGCAGACGGTCGCCGACCGTCCGTTAGAAGATTCGGCGGTCCGACTCGTCTATCTTGTAGTCGTTGATCGAGGCGTCGCGCCTCTGCATCAGGCCGTTCTCGTCGAACTCCCACAGCTCGTTACCGTGAGAACGCCACCACTGGCCGCTCTCGTCCCGGCTCTCGTACTCGAACCTGACCGCGATGCGGTTCTCCGTGAAGCACCACAGGTTCTTCTGGAGTCGGTAGTCCAGTTCCCTGGCCCACTTGCGCTTGAGGAACTCGACTATCGCCTCACGGCCCTCGAAGAACTCGTCGCGGTTGCGCCACTTGGAGTCCGGCGTGTACGCTAGCGAAACCTTCTCTGGGTCGCGCGTGTTCCACGCGTCCTGGGCCTTCTTGACCTTCTCCCGCGCGGTCTCCTCCGTGAACGGCGGAAACGGTGGCCGGCTCTCTTGATCCATGCGCGCTCCTCCTGACTCTCTTTCCCCTGCGGCGTGAGGGTAGCCCAACAGTCGCCGGGGTGTCAATGCTGCGGTTCGGGAACGGCTTTCGCGGATCGGCGATTGACGAGGTAGATACCGGAGACCACCAGCGCGGCGCCGACGAGCAGGGATGGTCCGAGTTCCTCGCCCAGGAAGACCGCACCGATCACGACGGCGGCCAACGGTACCACGAAGATGTAAGAGGCGACCCGGCTCGCCTCACCCGCCCGCACGAGCCCGAAGAAGAGCAGCCACGCGAAGCCGGTCCCAACGAGCGCCGAGTAGAGCAGGGCAGCCACGTAAGTGCCGGTCCACGATACGTCCCCCCACGACTCCGTCGCCAGACCGAGTGCCATGAGTGCAACGCCGCCTATCAGGAACGGTGTCGCAACGGCCCACAGCGTCGAAACCCGCGCCTCGTACTTCTTGAAGTAGATCGTACCGAGAGCCCAGAACAGCGCAGAGGCTACCCCGAGGGCGACGCCCAACAGCGTGATCCCACCCGAGGTCAAACCGCCGGAACTCACGGCCACGATACCGGCGAAACCGAGCAGGAGTCCCACGATCTTCATCACCGTCAGCGACTCGCCCAGAATCATCCACGCCAGAACCCCGACGAGGATGGGCTGAAGGTAGATCAAGACAGCCGCCGTCCCCGAAGGCAAATTCAACACCGCGAAGGTCTGGAACCCGATAAACAGCGCCACGTTGAAGACCGCCAGAAGTAAAAATATCCGCCAGTCGCGCCGGAAGTGCGGCGCTCCGCCCCAGAGGTATGCAAAGAGCGTAATGACTATCCCACCGATCATCGTCCTGAGACCGGCGAACAACAACGGCGGTGAGTAATCCAGCCCGATCTTGACCACCGAGAACGCCGTACTCCAGAATATCACCAATAAAATGAATGCCAGCACCCCGAAGCGGCGCTTACCGAATAGCTGCAAAATCTCCTCTTCAAATAGAACGTCTTGGAGCTCCGGGGCTCCGGCGTCTGACGCTGGAGCCCCGAAAGGAGGTTCTACTGCACGTAGAAGTTTCGGTCCCAGCGGTGAGCCTTGAGCTTCTGGACTTGCTCCTCCGCCAGCCCCTCGCCGTCGGCGACGGCCATGTTTCGCTCGACGTTCCGCATCGAACGCATCCCCGGAATCACGGTCGAGACCGCCGGGTTGCTCAGTATGTAGCGGAGCGCGACAGCCGCGATCTCATCCTCCGATATCCCCAGATCCCCGACGCTGGCCCGCACCCGGTCCTGGACCTGCTGCTTGCGGTCGCCGCGGAAGTAGCCGCTGCGAAAGTCGTCCTCGTCGAAGGTAGTCTCCGGCGTGACCGCGCCGGTTAGCGCCCCCTCGTCGAACGGCACCCGCACGATAACCCCAATGCCGTGCTCCTCGCACACCGGCAGCAGCTCGTCCTCCGGGCTCTGGTCGAAGACGTTGTAGATCACCTGCGCCGTGTCCACGACACCGCTCTGGATGAGCTTTATGGCGTTCGCGGGCTGGTGATCATTTATGGAGACGCCGAAGGAGCGGATCTTGCCTTCGCTTTTCAGGTCCTCCACCGCCTCCAGCCAGCTCCCCTCGCCGACCCACTCGTCCTGCCAGACGTGGAACTGCTGCACGTCTATGGTCTCAAGACCGAGGTTCTTCAGGCTCTTCTCCGTACACTCGCGCACGTAGTCGCCGGGGAACACGTCCTCCGGGTTCAGGCCGGAGGGAGCGGGCCAGATGCCATTCTTCGGCGGGACCTTGCTGGCGACGAAGATCTCCTCGTCCCGCTCCCGAACTACCTGCCCCACGAGGCGCTCGCTGTGTCCATCGCCGTAGGCCAGCGCCGTGTCTATAAAGTTCAGGCCGAGGTCTATCGCCCGGTTCAGCGCGCGCAGAGATTCGTCGTCCTGAGCCCCGATCCACTGTTTGCCGCTGATCCCCCACGCCCCGTACCCGACCTCGGATACCTGGAGCCCCGTCTTGCCGAGTTTCCTGTAGTTCAAAATAACTCCTGTCAAATTGCGTGCCGAATTATGGTATCAGGGCGGAGGGTATATATTTGTAAAGGCGTCTATAATCAGCGGCGAACCGGTGGTGAAGGGAGGTGCGGTCGTGCGGGTCCTGGACAAGAGGCAAGAAGACCTTATAGCCCGCGAGCGGACGCTCCTCGACGACCTCGAAGGTTTCCTCGGCGGCTTCGGCGCGCCTAGGGAGGACCTGGATCTCGTCCGCCAGACCCGCTCCGACGTGGAGGAGCTTTTCCTGCTCGTGATCGTCGGCGAATTCAACTCCGGGAAATCGGCTTTCATCAACGCCCTCCTCGGTGCCGAGGTCTCGACCGAGGGCGTAACCCCGACGACCGACCGCATCACGCTCCTGCGCTACGCCGACGAGCCGGTCGAGCGCGAGCGGCGCGAGGGGATATTGGAGAAGGGGTATCCGAGCGAGTTTCTGCGCGAGATCGCCATCGTGGATACGCCGGGGACCAACGCGATCATCCGCCAGCACGAGGAGTTGAGCCGGGGCTTCGTCCCCCGCTCGGACCTCGTCCTGTTCGTGACCTCGGCGGAGCGACCGCTGACGGAGAGCGAACGCGGGTATCTGGAGCTCATCCGGGACTGGGGAAAGAAGATCCTGCTGGTCGTCAACAAGGTGGACCTCCTGAACGGCGAGGAGAACGTGGAGAAGGTCCGCACGTTTATCCAGGACGGCATCCGCACGGCCCTGGGGCTTACGCCCCCGATCTTCTTTGTCTCCGCCCTCCTCGCCCGCAAAGCGAAGGCCGCCACCAGCGAGATCGAACGCAACGCTCTCCTTAAAGCCAGCGGCTTCGCGGAACTGGAAGAGTACGTCACCGACCTGCTGGACGAGGAAGGGCGCGTGCGGCTGAAGTTGGAGAGTCCGCTCGGGGTGGTCGAGGAGATGATCCGGCGCTACAGCAACTCGGTCGAGGAGCGGATGGAACTCCTGGAGGAGGACTTCAAGACCTCGGAGAACGTGGAGGCGCAGCTCGGCGTCTACAAGGAAGACATGCAACGCGACTTCGAGGCCCGGCTCGCGGAGATAGACAACGTGATCTTACGGATGCACGAGCGGGGCGACGAGTGGCTGGAGGAGAATATCCGCCTGATGAACATCCGGGAGCTCATCAGCCAGGACAAGGTTCAGGACCGCTTCCAGAAAGAGGTCGTCGCCGACACGGAGGAGCTGATCGACGAGCGGGTGCAGGAGTTGATCGACTGGATGGTGGACCGCAACCTGAAGCAGTGGCGGGCCATCGTCGAGTACGTGAACCGGCGCCGTGAGGCGAAGTACGACGAGCACGTCATCGGGGACGTGGGCGACAACTTCGAGTACAACCGCGGCCAGATCCTGAACTCCGTCGGCAAGAACGCTACGAACGTAGTCCGCGGCTACGACCGCGAACGCGAGTCGCAGAAGCTCGCCGTCTCCATCCAGGGCGCCGTCGCCCAGACCGCCGCCTCCGGGGCCGGTGCCCTCGGGATCGGTGCGCTGGTCGTCACGCTGTTCACGACGCGCTTTCTGGACGTTACGGGTATCATCGCGGCGGCGGTCCTCGCGGGCTACGGGCTGTTCGTCCTCCCGAACCGCCGGCGCAAGGCGCGGGCGGAGTTCCGGGAGAAGACCGAGGCCCTGCGGGAG
>CALMWA010000186.1 GCA_937873125.1 uncultured Actinomycetes bacterium
GCCCCCGAGTCGGAGTCTCCGGCCGCCGCCGCAGGTCTCGGACGCTCCCGAGAGTCCGACGGCTCCCCGGTCGCGAGGAGCAAGGAGAAAGACTAGGCTTGAGCATTCCGCACCGTGAGCCCCGCCGCCCGTTCTCCTACAAAGAGAGCCTCCGGCAACTCCTGAACCCGCTGGTGCGGTTGCTTTCCAGGATGCGGGTACGCCCCGATACCCTCACCTTTCTTGGTTGGACGTTCGCCTGTGTCTCCGCCGTCCTCTTCGGTCTCGGTTACGTTCCGTTGGCAGGCGCCGTGATGCTCTTCGGGGGGCTCTTCGACGCTCTGGATGGGGCTGTGGCGCGGGCCTCGGACCGGATGAGCGACTTTGGGGCCTTCCTAGACTCCACCCTGGACCGCATCTCTGAGGCCGTAGTCTTCGTCGGCATCATCTTCTACTATGCCGCCTCGGACCGCCCCTATGAGGCGTTGCTCGCCGGAGCGGCCATGACGTTCTCGCTTCTGACTTCATACACACGCGCGCGCGCGGAGGGCCTGGGCGTGAGGTGCGAGGTGGGGCTTTTGGAACGCGCCGGTCGAGTGGTACTGCTCTCCGTATTCTCGATCCTCGGCTTCCTGACATTGGGTGTTGGTCTCGTCGCGGCGGGCGCTCTGGTGACCACCGTCCAGCGCATCCTCCACGTCCGGCGCGAGACCCGAGCGTGAGAGGTTGAGTACCCGCGCACCCCGCGACGCTGCGAGCGACTACCGGGCGAAGGTCTCCCACGAGGCTACACACCTCACCCGCAGGATGAGGGAGGCCGGACATCAGGCGCCGTCGGGAGATCCCGGCTGCGGTCTCATGATCGTCGTGGAGCAGCCCGTCGGCCCGCGCGTCCTGGACGCTCTTGCGCGAAGTCTCTCAGCCCTCGGGCTCTCCGATGCTTACGTAATGCCCTCCGGCACGGGGCTCCTCTACGAAGAGGTTTTGTCAACAGAGCCCTCGGCGCTTGTTGCGGTTGGACCGGGTGCGGCCCGCGAGATCGACACCCTCGCCCACCCGCTCGCCCACCACCCGTACTCGGACGCCACGCCGGGCGAATGGTTCACCTGGACGAAAGGCACAGCCGGCCTCCTGCTGCCCGCCCTCGCTCCCGCCCTGAATGACGGAGAAGCCAAACGGCGTTTCTGGACGGCTTTCCTGGCTCTGCGCCACCTGACGCCGCGCATCCTCTAACCTTAGTGCGTCTCCCGGTCCCGCGCCTTCTCATGCTGGGACTCGCCGCCCTCGCCGCCTCGGCCGCGACGTTGCCGTTTGCCGGCATCGGACCATCGTTCGCCGCGCAGATAACCTCCTACGCACTCGCACTCATCCCCGTGGCCCTCTTTATCCACGGATTCCCGACTCTAACGAGCGAACTACCCACGCCCCGGCTCCTGACGTTCGGCGCAGTCTGTGCGGTTCTGGGGTTCCTGGCCGCCCTGGCGAGCCGCCCGGAGGTATTCGATGATGGGCCGCGGCTGCTCCCGCTGGCGGTCCTCTACTTGGCGAACGTACTGCGGCTGTGCGCCGCGGCTTCGCTCGGGCT
This sequence comes from uncultured Actinomycetes bacterium, assembly GCA_937873125.1. Taxonomy (GTDB): domain Bacteria; phylum Actinomycetota; class Rubrobacteria; order Rubrobacterales; family Rubrobacteraceae; genus JACDDK01. The sequence goes on from CALMWA010000186.1 coordinate 1,565, forward strand.
GTCTCTCGCCCGCTTCGTGACCTCTCCGGGTGTCGCGCTCCTCATCGCGACCGTGGCCGCAGCCGCTGATCTCTTCAGCATCCTCGCCGGACCGACCAAAATACTCCTGCGCGAGGACTCGCCGGCTCTGGACCTCCTCGTCCTGATCTTCCCTTCTTTCGGAACACCTCTCGGATTCGGTCTCGGTCTGAGCGACTTTATCTTTCTCGCCTTGTTCATCTATATGAGCCTCCTGCTCGCTCTTCGTTACCGGCTCACGCTCCTGTGCTGCTCCTCCGCCACCCTCCTCGCCACGATCACAGCCCTCGCGCTCGAACGTCCCCTGCCCGCCCTGCCATTCATCTCCCTCTGTTTCGTGCTGGTCAACGCCCAGAACATCTATGCCGCCATGCGAAAATAAGCCTGCAACATTCTGCACTTTCTTGCACTGACGTTACAAATATTAAGATTTATTAAAAAATAGTTTCGTATAGGAAACACGCAATTCCTTTATTTAAGCCGTTCTGGGCAAAAGAGAAGCTTTACAGGTGCGTTTTGGGCGTTGCAGAGGCGTTTAGGCTTCCGTAAAGTGCCCGGCTTAGGAGGGGGAATCCGAAAGATTCCCTTCACAAAGTAGATATGACAGCCACGGGGAGGAGCCCGGACGTATGCCTAAAAGGGCCAGTTTCATCATGTTTCTCGGACTCGTTACTATTATTGTATTTGCGACCGGGATCTCTGCTGGAGCCGCGCCCCAGGGTGACGCCCAGGCTACACAGGCGGAGGTGGGCAGCGCTCAGGACCGCCTGGAAAGCATCCGCCAGGAAGCCAGCTCTTCTTACGAGGAATACAACAACGCGCTCTTTCAGTTGAACGAACTGGACGATGAGATAGCCGCGACGTCCGAGGATCTCGACGGTGCCGAAGTTCGGCTCGCCGAAGCCCAGGATAGCCTTGAAGACAGGGCTTCCCAGGTTTATCGAAGTGGCAATGTCGCCTTCCTGGATGTGCTGGTGGGAGCAGATGACTTCTCCGACTTCGCCTCTCGTTTGGACCTCTGGATGCGGCTTCTTGGTCAGGAGCGGTCCGAGTTCGACACCGTCCTGCAGGCGAAGAACGAGCTTGCGGCCAAGCGGGCCAGCCTCGAAGATCAGCGCGACCAGCGTGCCGCGGCTGTAGCGGATGCCGCCGGTCAGAAAGAGCAGGCCGAGAACGCCGAGACTGAGGCGCAGGCATATCTTGATTCTCTGAACGCCGAGTTGCAGGCTGCCATCGAGGCAGAAGCCCAGAAGCAGGCTGAGGCGGCGAGAGCCACGGCCGAAGAAGCCGTCGTGGCCGTCCCAGAGGTGGAGACGCAGATGGTGCAGGTCGCCCGGGTGCAACCAGCTGCGCCAGAGGCCGCCCCGCAGACGGAATTCGATGTCGACCAGCAGGCAGCGGATCAGCGCGCCGCCGAACGCGCCGATGCCCGTGCCGCCGCCGAGCAGGCTGCTGCGGAAGCCGAGCGCCAGGCGGAACTCGCCCAGCAGGAGGCTGCCTCGCAGGAGAAGGTGGACGAGCGCGCCGCCGCCCAGCAGATAGCTGAGGAGAGGCGTGCCGCTGCCGAAGAAGCCCGCGCCGCTGCCGAGCAGGCCGCAATAGAAGAGGCCGCTGCCCAGCAAGCTGCTCAACAAGCCGCCGCCGAGCAAGTTGCCGCCGAGCAGGCTGCTGCCGAGGAAGCAGCGGCTCAGCAAGAAGCTGCCCAGCAGCCGACGGCCGGCTCTGGTGGGGCTCCGCAGACCGCGCCGGCTACGAGCAGCGGTGGGGGTGGCGGATCCGCTTCTGGTGGAGGGGTCATTGCCGAGGCGGAGTCCTGGCTTGGCGTGCCCTATGTCTACGGCGGAACCTCGCGTTCCGGGGTAGATTGCTCGGGCCTCACGATGATGGTCTACGCTCAGTTCGGCGTCTCCTTGCCGCGCACCGCTGCCTCGCAGTTCGGTGTAGGTACGCCGGTCTCCAGCCCGGCGCCAGGGGATTTGGTTTTCTTCGGCGGGGGTGGGAGCATATCAAGTGTCGGTATAGTAACGGGACCCGATACGGCGATTAAGGCCACGGTTCCCGGTGACGTAGTGCGTTACGTCTCAATATCCGAGGTTGGAAACGCTACCGGTGGAGTAGCTGGTTACAGAAGAGTCCTCTAAAACCAAAAAACTTGAACGAAAGAGGAGACCCTACTAGTAGGGTCTCCTCTTTCTCGCGTGGCCGTTCGCAAGGTGGTGTTAGAATCCTTTACACGTATAGGTGTAGATCGAATCCGTGCGAGCATCCGTGTTCCGCGGTGTGATCTGGAAAGGATAGTTTGTTCATGGGGCTCGCGTTAGTGCAGGCATTCGGGTTCGGGTTTGCGGCGATCATCTTGATCTTCGGCGCCATAGTCTTCGTCTCTATCGTTTTGAGCGCCATAAAAGTGGTCAACGAGTACGAGCGGGGTGTGATCTTCCGCCTCGGCCGCGTGACCGGCGCGAAGGGTCCCGGTCTGTTCGTGCTGGCGCCTATACTCGACCGGATGGTCAAGGTGGATCTCAGGACCGTCACTATGGATGTGCCCCCCCAGGATGTCATAACCCGCGACAACGTCCCCGCTCGCGTCAACGCCGTCGTGTACTTCCGAGTCGTCGACCCTAACAAGAGTGTCATCGAGGTCGAGAACTACGTGTTGGCGACCAGCCAGATAAGCCAGACCACCCTCCGCAGTGTCCTGGGCCAGAAAGACCTTGACGACCTGCTCACCAACCGCGAGGCCATAAACGACGAGCTACAGAGCATAATAGACGAGCAGACCGATCCCTGGGGGATAAAGGTTAGCGTGGTCGAGGTCAAAGACGTGGAGATACCACAGCAGATGCAGCGGGCTATGGCCCGTCAGGCCGAGAGCGAGCGAGAGCGGCGCGCAAAGATAATCGCCGCAGAGGGTGAGTTCCAGGCCTCCAAGCGCCTCCGTCAGGCTGCCGATGTATTGGAGAGTCCGACCGCCCTGCAGCTAAGGCTGTTTCAGACTCTGCAAGAGATCTCCAGTGAACAGAGCTCGACTATCATAGTACCTGTGCCGATGGACCTCTTCCGCCCGTATCTGGCTGCTTATGAGAGTTCGTCAAACGGTGATCGCTCTTCCCATACCGAGGGGGAAACTACAAGCCAGAAGGTTCCGACCGAACCTCCCAACGAAACAGTCGTGGGGGATACACGCGCCGGAATGCCGAACGCCTCGGCCGAAGAGCCACCAGATAGGGAGCCTTCCGGCACGGCCGGAGTATAGATTCAACCTTCCTATTGGTGATCCACGTTTGGTTAACTTCCAGTACCGTTGGGTAACATAGCCTCGAAGTTGCAAACCTGATCCTTCCAAAAAATCTCCTCTTTCGCGCGAACGGCGGAAGAAGGTTTTGGGTGAGTGAAAGGTCTGATGAGCCGCGAGACAGCAGAAACAGAGAGGAAAGAGAAGATCGGTTTCTCTGAGCCAATCGTGCTGAGAATCCCGAGCCGCTCCGAGTATGTGCTGTTGGCCCGGCTTGTGGTAGCCCAGGTCGGGCAGCTAGCCGAGTTCGAGCCGGAAGACATCTACGACGTGAAACTCGCCGTCACGGAGGCGGTTACGAACGTTATACGCCATGCGGCCGTTGAACACTTCGACATCGAGTACCGAGTCGCACGGCAGGCGGTCGAGATCACCGTGACCGACGCCGGTGGGGGATTTGATGCGAACGAACTTACCCACGCCCCAGACGAGCAAGGCGGTTTCGGGTTGGCTGTAATCCAGAACCTCGTCGACGAAGTCGTGCTCGATACGGCCTCCGGTGGAGGAACCCGTCTCAAGATGATCCGGCACGCCACCACCCTCGTATAGTTTTTTACGCTCAGTAGGCGCACAACGACCTCTATAAGATCGTCAACTAGAGTCGGCTTGCGTCGTTGACGCTCGCTGTATACAGTTAGCCGCAAATTTACTGTAGACCGACCCTTGAAGGATGCCGTGTTACAACGCGTAAACCCTGGTACCAAATCCCTCGCCGACTACCGCAGCATCATCCGACGTGAGCTGTACGACGAGATTCGGGATCTCTCCGCACGACTCGATGGTGCTCGCGTCCTGCACGTAAACGCCACGAGCTTCGGGGGCGGTGTCGCGGAGATTCTCTACACGCTCGTTCCCCTGATGCGTGACGTGGGCATTCAGGCCGACTGGGGAATCATGTTCGGCGCGGAACCGTTCTTCAACGTTACGAAGGGCTTCCACAATGCCTTGCAGGGTGCCGACTACGAACTTACGGTCGAGGGAAGAGCCATTTACGAGGAGTACAATCGCCAGTCGGCGGCGGCTCTGGTCGAGGCTGAGGATGAGTGGGATCTCATGTTCATCCATGATCCGCAGCCGGCGCTCCTCAAGCACTTCACCGAAGGACTCTCGGAGAAGACGAAGTGGATCTGGCGCTGTCACATAGACACCTCTACACCGAACAAGCAAGTGCTCGACTACCTCGCGCCCTACATCGAAGGCTACGACGCCCAGATATACACGATGAACGAGTACACCCCGCCGGGCATCGAGCTACCGAACCTGACGCTCATACCACCGGCGATAGATCCACTCTCACCAAAGAATATGGCCCTCTCTCACGACGACGCCCGTTACATCGTCAACCAGTTTGGCGTGGACACGAGCCGTCCGTTCATCCTCCAGGTCTCCCGCTTTGACCCCTGGAAGGATCCTCTGGGCGTCATTGACGTCTACCGGGCCGCCAAGGAGGAAGTTCCAGAGACACAGCTCGTCCTTATCGGGTCGATGGCTCACGATGACCCGGAGGGATGGGACTACTGGTACAAGACCGTCAACTACGCGGCCGGGGATCAGGACATCTTCCTGTTCTCCAACCTCACAAACGTCGGCGCGATAGAGGTCAACGCCTTCCAGTCGCTGGCGGACGTGGTGATCCAGAAGTCTATCCGTGAAGGATTTGGTCTCGTCGTCTCCGAGGCTCTCTGGAAGGGACGGCCCATGGTCGCCGGCAGGGTCGGCGGCATCCCGATGCAGGTTACGGCAGGCGGCGGCATCCTCGTGGACACCGTTCACGAAGCTGCCACCGCCTGCGCCAAATTACTCAAAGACCCGGAATACGCCGCCGAGATGGGGCGGCGGGGCAAGGAGCACGTCCGTGAGCACTACCTGACCCCACGCCTTCTCCGGGACGACCTGGCCTTGTTCGCCAAACTACTTGGCGTTTAGCGCCGGCACTTAGCGAACCTCTCATGGTTCGTTAGCACATTCGTGAGGTGACATACCCTGATAGAAAACGACCGTCTGTGCCCACAAGGAGATGCTTCTAGTTAGGGAGATTACGTCTTTGGGGAGGCAGTCCTAACAGCGGGGTCGAACGCCTTCTTCCGTGAGGAACTTCTGTAGGCTCATCCCGCTATCTTGCAGGCGCTCGACGTTCTCCGGGCCGATGTAGCGGTAGTGCCAGGGCTCCCACTGATAGCCGGTCTCTGCTTCCAGACCTTCTGGATAGGCTAATACGTAGCCGTACTTCCCAGCGTTCTTCTCCAGCCATGCGCTCCCGCTCGTGCGGCCGAAAGGTTGCCAGATCTGGTACTCCGCCGCTGAGTTGGTGAAGTCTACGGCCGTACCCAACTGGTGCTGACTGTGACCGGGTAGGGCGCTCATGCCGCCCGCGTTCGGGTCACCGTAGAAGTTTGCCCACTTGTCGTGCGAGGCTTGCTGGTCAGCGTACGAGCGGTAGGAGGAGGCGATGATCAAATCCTCCCCATCGGAGGCCGCAGCCGCCATGAGAAGCTGCAATTGCCCAGCGGCTTCGCTCCTGAGTAACGTACCCCCATTTAGGACCGGCACACCAGCGGCGTCCAGGGAGACGAGGTCTTGGGGTACATACCTGTAGGGAAGGGTATGCTCATGATCCACCAGCACCCGCAGGTCGTCGCAGCTCTCGGCGGGCGCAGGCAGCGGCGGTCCTTTGGCCAACTGCTTTGCCGGAGTCTTCGCTTTCTTCTCTTCTCGCTCTTCTTTTGGAGGGTTAGGAGCTTCTTTGACTGACGCGGCCTCTCCCGTTGAGACTGAAGGCGGCGAAGAAATGAATTGCAGCAGCGCGTAGCCGCAGACCAGCAAGAGAACTAACATGAGAACCGCCAACGCAAGCCGTCTGCGTCGCCGATACTTGCGAGCGGAGGCGAATTCGTTTGCGGATAAGCGTTTACTGCGTGGCTTCACGAGGTAACGCTAGCGCACTCCGTCGACAGTGTCCAGATATGGCGCAAGAAAAAGGCGGGTCCAAGTGGCCCGCCGGGTACATGAAATAGTAGCTCTTACCGAACCCTGCTGCTTGCCTGAACCTGGCCTCTGCCACCGGAACTCGCATCAGTGAGGGCCTGACGGTTCGAGAGCAGTAAGAACCCGAAGCCGATCTTCGCCAGAAAGTCCAGAATCAAGAACAGGAAGACTTCCACGCCGGAACCCACCGCTCCGAACCCTTCGGTGCCGAGCAACCATACTATAGGGTACAGCGACCACAAGATGATGGTCAGCAGAGCCAGCGTGCGGAAAACTCCCTGCACCGCGTTCGACTGGTTGGATGCCGCGGCGAAGAGGCGAGTATAGACGAGATAGAGGAGAACGATCATGGCGGCCGTGCTGACGATGAACCAGAAACCGGCGCTAAACGCCGAGACTCGAGAGCCGGCCAGAAGACCCGTCAGAATCATGAACAGGTCTAGACCTATAAGGGTGGCTATAAGGTTCACTTCCCTGCGCCAGTTTGCCAGTGCCAGCAGCGCCAGATCCAGCAGCAAGAGCGGGGTCGTGATTACCCAGTCTATATAGCGACCCCAATAGAAGATACGGTCGCCCACCAGCGAGGCTGTCGCGCCCGTCGCCATCGTCAGGTAGAAGAACCCCGCCACACCCGTTATAACCGCTGTGATAATAAAGAAATGCCGGCTCGTGGCCGGCGCTTTCGTCATTAAGAAGATGAAGTACACTGTCGCAGCTATAAAGCCCAACGTACCTATAGTCAACAGAAAGCCTTCCATCTGCCCTCCTCGTTTCCCCCGTTTACTAGTCGGTGGATTCTATATATGGAACAGGCTTCCGCGAAGTGAATTCACATACCGCTTCTGCGGCCCTGGGCGCGATCCCGGATGTCCTCGACCTCGAGTTCGCCGTCGAGGAACTTGCCCACGAAGTAGCCGATAATCGCGAAGAGCACCACGAGGGCCGCCACGCCGATTCCGTAGACGGCGATCAGGAATATCACGAGCCCCCCGATCAAAGCTCCCCAATGTTTGTTGGTCCAGGTAGCCAATACAATCCTCCCTTTCGTTTAAGCTGTGGTTCCTTGTACCGTGACTTCCACGTCCTTGACGGGCACGCTCTGGCCCTCCAGCACCTGCCGGATGTTCTCTCTGGTCCGGGTCGCTAGCTGAGTGTAGTTGCTGGTCGGCGGAACTTTGATCTTGCAACTGACCAGATACGGCCGGTCATCTGAGGTCAGCGACACTGAGGGCGAGACGGCTCCCGCCTCTCGGGCGGCGCCCTCTGCCAGCGTCTTTACAGCCTTGGCGGTGATGGTCGTTTCCCGGCCCGGCGTGTCGTCGATGAGCGTGCTGCGGACGACGCGCCGTCCAAAGGTCAACTCTCGCAACAGGAGCAAGAGCGCGATGAGCGCCACCAGCAACCCGACTATGCCGATTATGATCCCAGTGTTGCCGCCGCCGAGACTGGACGGAGAAAGATTGCTTAACGCGCTGACAGCGCCGCTGTAGTTCGTATACTGGTCAACGAGTTGAGCCGACAGAACCCCGAACGCTATCAAGAGTAGCAGCACCGGTACGGCTATCAGAAGCAACGCTATGATCAGCATGATGAAGCGATTAAATGCGTTCATTGCACCCTCGTCTTCGTCTCTCGCGGATCGGACTCGACCATCCGGATCTTCAACCGGTTTACTGGTATGCCGCTGCTGGCGAGGCGTTGCTGAACCCGGCTCTGCAGATCACTCTTGATGGCATTTACCTCATCGCCGCGCCGCACGTTGGCGTCGAGGTCTACCTTAGCGCCCGGACTCCGCTTCGCCTGAACCCGCACGGCGGAGTCCAGTACGTTCGGCGTCTCTTCCGTGGCCTTTTGGACCTCACTACTTACCGTGCTGCGTGTTATGTATGTGCCCTTCTGCATGCGTACCCGGCGGGGCGTGCGCGGCTTCAACTCGGCAATAAGAAGAACCAAACCGAGGATAGCCAGGAGTACCAGCAACGTTATCGCCAGGACCGACAAGCTCCCACTCTCTATGCCGCTTACGAAATCGCTCACGCCGTTACCGAACGAAGACACGGGGAGGTCGGAGAGATTGTAACCAAAGAGGTTGAACCCGTAGGCAACCATATAAACTCCGAGCAGAAAGAGACCGCACAGGAGCAGTATCACGATTATCCTGTTAAAGATTCTCATCAGCCCCCAGTTCGAGATCTTCTACTACGACCGTGGTCTTCCGGCTTCCGGCCTGTGGAGCTACCTTCTCC
>CALMWA010000187.1 GCA_937873125.1 uncultured Actinomycetes bacterium
GCGATCTCGGGGTTCGTCTCGTGGCAGGCGATGAGTTTCAGTATCTCGTGCTCACGCTCGGTTAGCTCGGGAAAGGCGTCTTTGGCTGCGGCGGGACCAGGATTGGCGAAGTACTGCATGAGACGCCGGGCTATAGCCGGCCCGAAGATTGCCTCGCCGCTCATGACGGACCTTATGGCGCGTAGGATCTCGGCTTTTAGAGCGCCTTTTAGCAGGTAGCCGCGGGCGCCCGCCTTGAGCGCGGCGAAGACCGAGTCGTCGTCCTCGTACATGCTTATGACGAGGATGCTTATGTGGGGACTGGTGTGCAGGATACGGCGGGTCGCCTCTATGCCGCCGACACCCGGCATGTTGAGGTCCATCAGGATCACGTCCGGCTGCAACCTCGCCGCGAGCTTTACCGCCTCCTCCCCATCCCTGGCCTCCCCCACCACCTCCACGTCCGAGGCGGAGAGCAGCAGCGCGCGCAGCCCATCCCGAAAGTGCGGATGGTCGTCGGCTATGAGAACTCGCGTCAACTCCATGCTCAAGACTTCCTAACCTCCGGCTCTACAGCCTGCCGTTCCCGCCCGCCTCGCGCAAGCGGCAAGATAGCCCGGACGCTGGTCCCCCCGGAAGGCACGGCCTCTACCCTGCAGGAACCGCCGAGCTCCTCGGCCCGCTCGCGCATCGAATGAAGTCCTACGCCCGCTGAACGATCTTCGGAGATGCCACGCCCATCGTCAACGACCTCCACGCGCAGCGCCTTCGCCGCCTCGTCCGGCGCGATACGGACCACGCAGTTGCGGGCATCCGCGTGGCGGGCGGCGTTGGTTACTGCCTCCTGGACGATGCGGTAGGCGGCGACCTCCACCGCGGCGGGCAGGGGCTGCAACTGATCCGGGGCCTCCACGCTCACGCGCAGGCCGTTGTGGTCACCGTGCGCCGCCTGCGTCCTGAGCGTCCCGAGCAGCCCAAGCTCGTCGAGCGCGGGCGGGCGGAGCCCGTAGACCAGGCGACGCACGTCCGCGACGGCTTCCTGGGTCTGGGTCGTGATCTCCTCCAATAGAGTGCCGGAACGCTCCGGGGAAGTCTCTAGAAGGTCCCGCGCCGCCTCGGCCTTCATCGTGAGGCTCGCGAGTTGCGGTCCGAGCCCGTCATGAAGATCACGGCGAAGCCTGCGCCGCTCCTCCTCCCGCGCCGTTACGAGTTGCTCCCTCGACTTCTGCAGTTCCTCTGAGAGCCTGAGTGCATCCTCGGTGAGGCGCGTGGCGTGGACGGCGACGCTGACCTGTCGGGCTAGGTCGTCCAGCAACCGATGGTCTGCGAATGTAAAGCCTTCCTCGCCGGTGCGCCGTCCAAGGACCAGCTTCCCCACCGGTACACCACCGTAGACGAGCGGCAGGCGCAGAGGGGATTCCACCGGCTCGCCCGTGGCCGCCACGCTCTCATAGGCACCGTTCCGTTCGATCTCGATGGCCGCATACGGCGTCCTCAGCGCCTCGGCGACCGTCTTGACCACGGTGGACAGAACGGCATCGGGAGCAAGCGTGGCCTCCAGATGTTGCCCGAGGCGCGAGAGTGCAGCGTAAGGGTCGTCGCGCTCGCCGTACATCAGGCGGTTTATGCCTCTTTGCAAACGGTCGCGCAGGGGCTGGAAGAGCACGGCCACCAGGCCGGTCGCCACGAGCGAGATCAAGAGATTGTCTTCCGTACGGAGCAGCGCTCCGAGGTAGCCGACCACGAAGACGTAGATCCCGACAACACACGCTGTCAGAGTACCGTAGACGAGGGTGCGGTTTATGATGAGGTCCGCGTTGAAGAGATGGTAGCGTTGCATGGCAAGACCAAAGGCCACGGGCATCGGCAGCGCGAGCAGCCAAAATACCGGAACGCCGAAGAGCTCGTAGAGTATCCGAGCATAACCCGACGTTGGCAGGAGCACGTTTGGCAAGTACACGGCTCCATAGCCGATACACGCCCCGGCGACGATCAGCATGACCCACTTCGTCATGACGCGCTGCCCCCGGTTCGCCTGGCGGTAGCGCACCGCCTGCGCCATCAATCCCAGTCCCCATCCGAGCAGCAGCAGGATCAAGAAAGCGACGAACGATGCCTCGAACGGGTCGATGAGGCTGAACCACGCGGCCGGGAACATCCCCCACGCCAGACAGTACAGAAACCAGGCGACAGCGCTCACGCGAGTCCAGCTGGGCACGAAACGCCCATCCGGGAAGAGCAGGAAGAACATGACCGCCAGGAGCAACCCTGCTGCCTGCGTCAGGTTGGCGACGACCTGCAAGACGGAGGGCAGCACGAGAGCGTCGAGGGTCTGGGTGACCCATACCGCGTAGCATATAAAGACCGTGGAAAAGAACAGAGAGGACCAGTCGGATTTATTGCGCCACGCTATAGCAATGGAGATCAGGGTCAGGGAGAGCACGAAGAGTATCTCCAGGAACAACACGGCGAGGGCGTAGTATGTACCCCCGGACAGAAAGCGTTGCAGAAACCCATCTCCGGGACCCAGCCGCACCGAAGCCCGGAGGGCTATCTCCACCAGCTCTCCGTATCTGGCGGGTATGGACAGCAAGAACAGGACCAGCGACAGTCCAACCAGCACGCGGCTCCCCACGCGCACGGCGAGGGGAGCGCGCCGCGTATCTGCCGTCGCGGCTTCAGATCCCATGATCGCCTCCGCCCGCGTGGCGGCGAGTACCGGGGGTGGCCCAACCGCGCGGCTCATCCGCAGTCCCTACCATAAGCAAATAATGACACGAACACTGACTCAGCGCATCTTCCGAAAGGGCTGGCGCGGCAGGAGGCGCCGGTTAGGTACCGGGCCGGGAACGTGGGACCAGCCCTGCCTGTCAGATCCCGGACTCCGGACAGCAGCATGAACGGCGGCAGACGTTTCTTACCCCTCTCGTCAGACGGCGGGAGCCGAGGCGACCGGCGACTCTCTCTCGGAGAGTAGCGCGTAGCCGAGCCACATCCAGGCAAGCGCCGTGATAATGAACGGTGGGAGCAAGAGCAGGTAGGACTGGTTGATACCGCTCACGAAGAGGGCGAGCTGCCAGGCGGGTCCCGCGCCCATCATGACCGCCGCCTCCTTCGGGAAGACACTCACCCTGTAAGTGGCGATGCCCAACAGGACCGAGCCTACCGCGTAGAGAACGTGAGAGAGGGCGTGAGTCACGAAGGTGGGAGCAGCCAACGCCGCTTCATCTCCGGCGGTCAGTCCGATCACCACGACGCTCGCGCTTCCGATAGCTCCCAGCGAGAACCCGAATGCCGTCAGGTAAAACCCCGCCTTTCCCGCGAGCCCGAAACAGCTCCGCTGCCGCAGGTACAGCCCGACCGCTCCCAGCAGCAGCAAGACGTACATCGGTATGTAGAACAGGTAGACGAATTCCTGATCCCCGAAGAAAGTCCCTCGGGCCTGCTGTGCGAAGAGGCCGTAGATCAGGTAGACCACCCCGAAGGTGGCGATATACAGCGCGCCGCCGAGCATCGCGGCCGGGCCACCGTATCGGATCAGTTTCGACGACATTCGCAAGCTCCTTTCTCGTGTTGGAGAAGACGTTTCTTTTCTACCGACAGGCCTAGCCACGCGTCGGCGGTTGGTCGGCGCAGTAAGCCTGGACCTCCAGAAGGCCGCTCGCGCCGCTGCCAAGCGGATTAGAGCCGGCGGCTACCCATCCGGAGGAGCGGATGGGACCACTCTCAGGGTCAGTGTTCTCGGCTACGCGTTGATCTATATAGACTTTCAGGTTGGCGTTGATATCGTGGTAGCCGCCGCTCAAGGCCGTGTCTCCAGAGTCGCACAAGGCCTGTACGCCACGTCCTGATCCGGGTTGAATCTCCTCCGAAGTGACGGAAACAGTGTAGATCCCACCCGGCATGAACGCGGCAGAGTCCTTGCCATCGAGCTTGTCGGCGTCGAACGCCTTGCCACTCGCTCCTAGAAACTCCTCCGAACTCTTCCCGTCCAGCCCGTCGGCGTTGAGGTTGGCTACTTTGGTGGGAGAGTTGACCTTGATCGGCGCCTTGCCCGCCTGTACCCGCAGGTCCAGCGCCGGCCCCCCCGAGGGGTTGCTGACCAACAGAGCCGCGCCATTCGCCACCTTACCTACCAAACCCGTCACCCTGGTAGCGACGTTAGTGGCCTTACCCAGCATAAGACTGCCATCATTCGCGCCGAGAGCCTCGGAGACAAGCCCGACTGTCAGGGCGAGCATGACCGCCACGCCCAGGGTCAGCGCCGTTCCACGGGCTATCCCGAACGCCCTGTCGAGTATCTCCTTCATCATCGCTTCTCTCCTTGCTTGCTGTCTTCGCGCTACAAAGGTGGAGCGAGCAACTTTCTCTCGCTCCACCCGCGCCTCTTATCTGATGGTGAAGTACCAGGACTTGACACCGACATTGCCTGCTGAGTCCGTAGCGACCAGCTTCACCGTCTTCTTGCCCTTCGTGAGCTTCGGTGAGTTGTAGACGAGCGATCCCGTAGAGGCTGCGTAGCTGAACTTCGCGGCCGAGATGCGCTTGCCGGCGACGTAGAGCTTTATGTTGGCTTCTCTAAGGACGTTGTTGTCCCTGATGGTCGCCTTGATCTTGGGCGTCGTGTCACTGATGACCGACTTATGCCTGGGAGACATGCCGCTTATCGCCGGCTTTGTGGCGTCGACCGTCCAGGTGCGGACGGCGGGGGTCGCGTCCACGTTGCCCGCCACGTCGGTGGCCTTCACCTGCAGCGTGTGCGTCCCGTTGCCAACGGCGTAGCTCTTGGGCGAGGCGCAACTCGCGAAGACGGTCCCGTCCAGGCTGCACTCGAAGCTGGAGAACGTCTCGGAGGAGACGAACCCGAAGCTCGCGGTGGTGCTCGCGGTCAGGCCCTGCGGGCCGGAGGTGATGGTCGTCTGCGGCGGTATGGAGTCCTGCTGCCAGTCGGGCTTTTCATCTTTACGGAGGGTGGTGTCGACGGGCGTCGTGTTGCCGCCGTTAGTGTCCATGACGTATATATCTCCGCTGCGCGCATAGACGATACGGTTGCCGTCCGGCGACCAGGCAGGCTGGGTGTCGGACACGTCCGGGTTATTGGAGACATTCGTCTTGTTGGCGCCGGTGGGGTCCATCGTCCAGATGTTGGGCAAGCCGCCTCCGGCGAACGGGTTGGTCGGAGGCCCGTAGCCGTGGACGTAGGCGATCTTCTGCCCGTCCGGCGACCAGGCGGGGCCATCATCGTGGCCCTGGTAGCAGTTCTGCGTGCACCCGGTCGGCGAGTTCGGCGTGATGCTGGTCTGTCCGGATCCGTCAGCATTCATGACGTAGACGTTCCTGTTGGTGTCGCCCGTACGCGCGCTAACGAAGGCGATCTTCGTGCCATCAGGGGACCACGCCGGCTGTGTATCCGGGAAGGTATTGTTCGTGAGTTGCCTGCGCCCGGTGCCGTCGGCGTTGATCGTCCAGATCTCCGGGTCCGTCTGCCCGTCCACGTCGAAGCTGTTGGCAGTGTAGATGAGCTTCGTTCCGTCCGGCGACCACGCGGGCTCTTGCTCCGCGACCGACGAGGTGTTAGTGATTTGCCTCCGCCCGCTACCGTCGGCGTTCATCATGAATACCTCGTTGCTGCTGTTGGTGGTGGTGTTGCCGCTAATGAAGGCAATTCGCCCCCCCTCGGGCGACCAGACGGCGTCGTTGTCGCCTCCGGACGTGCCGGGTATCTTGGTTGCGGTACCGCCAGGAATTATTGTGTAGAGTCCTGGTCCGGCGGACCGATCACTCCAGAAGATGATCTTGCCGTTCTTTCCCGGGAACGCGGCCTCCGCAGGACTCGCCGCGAGCATCGCCGCCAGTCCCAGGGCCAACGCCGCCGCCATGATGATCATCTTGTTCCGTCCCGTCTTCGTCATCTGCAAGGTTCCTTTCTCTGATACGGGTTCCTTCTCTTTTCCGGCCCCGGAGACGCCGCTCTCTCCGGGACCGGGCTTTCCTTGGTTACTTGATGGTGAAGGACCAGGACTTCGTTCCCACGTTACTAGCGGCATCGGTAGCCACTATCTTCACCGTCTTCTTCCCTTTGGGGAGCTTCGGCGAGTTGTAGAGTAGCGACCCGGTCGAAGCCGTGTACCTAAGCTTCGCGGCCGAGATGCGCTTGCCGGCCACGTAGAGCTTTATGTTGGCCTTGCCGAGCAGCCTGTTGTCCTTCACCGTCGCCTTGATGGTCGGCGTCGTGTCCCGGATGACCGACTTGTGCCTCGGCAACACGCCGCCGATGGTCGGCTTTGTGGTGTCGGCGGGAGGAGGCGGCGGCGGCGTGGTATCGAGCTGGATGCCGTCCTGTATCGCCGCCGTCGAGACGTTGCCCGCGTTGTCGCGGTACTCTACGTAGACGGTCTTGGCCCCATCGCCGCTGCTCAGGAGCCACGAACGGCTGGTCGCGAAGGGCTCCCACGCGGACCACGTATCGGTGTTCTCGTTGCGGAAGCGCATGTGGCCCACGCCTGAGCCCGGCAGCGGGTCCGTGGCAGAGAGGGCGAGGTTCACCATCGCGTTGTTCGTGGCGGCAGCGTCGTCGTTGACCTTGATCGTGCCGGTCGGCGCGACGTTGTTCACCGAGACGGTCTTCGTATACTCGTTCGTACCGCCGTCCTTGTCCGTGACCTTGCCTTTGACGGTCATGTTCGGCTGGTCGAGGGCGGTGCAGCTCTTGCTCGCGGTGCTCGACGCGACGTAGCCCGAGCCATTCCCGCAATCGAAGGCGTAGGAGAGCGTATCCCTGTCGGCGCTCGATGGGTCCGTGACGTTCGCGAGCGAGAGGGGGAAATTGCTGCCCTGATCCACGGCGGCCGGAGCTTCGAAGGTAGCGGTAGGCGCCACGTTGTTGACCGTGATCGTCTTCGTATACTCGTTCGAGCCGCCGTCCTTGTCGAAGATCCGGGCTCTCACGGTCTTCGTGCCGTTGTCATCGAAGGCGCAATCGGTGGAAGCAGCGGTGCCACTGCTGGCGTAGGTAGCCCCGCCGAGCGAGCCGCCGTTACAGTCGAAAGCGTAGTGTAACCCGGCGGTCATGTCGATCTGCCCATCTTGAGGAGACACAAAGTTGCCTTTGATCAGGGAGATCGTCGCCGTGCCACCCTCGTTGATCGAAGCCGGAGCGTCGAGCACAGCGCCCGGGTTGCGGTTGGTGATAGTAACGTTCACGGTAGCAGTACGAGAAGCGCCGTCACTGTCGGTCGCGGTCGCGCTCACCGTACCCGTCGCCGGGCCGTCGAAGAAGCCGCACCAGACAACGCTTGAGCTTTCCTGCCACTCGGACCCGTTGGAACCGCAACCGGTATTCAAGGTCCATGTATCGTTGCCGGGGTCGCTTACCGAGAGGTTATAGCCATAGGATGTGTAGCCTAACGCGAAACTGCCCCCCTCCGGTACACTCGGGAAGCTATTCTGCAGGTTAACAGTCGGAGCAACATTGTTGACCGTCAGCGAGAAGGTGGTGCTCACCGTGTCCGTGCCGTCCGTGGCGGTGATCGTGACGGTCTGGTTCTGATCTGGACCGTCGTTGGTGTTGAAGGTCCAGTTCCACGTTCCGGCGGCGTCGTCTTTCGACACGCTTCCGACGGAAGCTGAGAGGGTAACGGTAGCGTTGCCGTCCGGGTCGGAGAACGTGCCAGTGTTGCTCACCACGCTACCCTCGGGTACCGTGACGGAGGCGTTGTTCGCGGCAACGGCGGGGGGACTATTGATCTCACCGCCGCCACCGCCACAGGTGGTGGGATCAGTGCAGTCTCCGGGCGCGGCCCACGCTGGCCCCGCCGCGAAAGCAAATCCCAGTACGAAAAGTAGCGCCGCCGTTACGGTGAGGCGCCTTGCGCTCTCTATCCTAATGGATCTTTTGGCTAACATGACCGCCACGACCTCCGCTCCCTATCCGCTCCGTCCGCTTCTGACATGCAGACTAAGAGATGCGGTGTCCCACTGTCATGAGGAAATGTCCCGATTTAGCCGGGAAGAATGTCCCGATCTCGTGGGCCTTGATCGCCGCGACCCGTCGCCGGGAGAGCGTCACGCCGGGCGCTAACGCCGCGAGTCTGGCAAGATGAGTAGCGGCGGGGTTGCGGAGGGTATTTAGCGTCCTATATCAAGCGTTCCAAAGACGAATGGAGGCGAACTTGACGACCAGCGGTGTAGAAGAATCGGCGATGCGGCTCCTCGAAGCTTTTCACGACCTGGCGCGGGGCCGGCTTAAAGAGCCCGTGACTTTGGAAAATGCGAGGCGGGAGGCGCGCATGGATGATGCCTCCGGTGCCTCCACCAAATCCGACGTCGCGGTGAGGTATCTGGTGAATCAGCGTTACCTGGAGACCGCCGGTACGGGCCAGGTCTACGCCATAACGGTGCCGGGTATGGATCTGGTCCGTCAGAGGCGTGGGCTGGAGAGCGCGACGAACGAAGGGAGCGGCATGAGCGACAAGACGCAGAGGCTATTGGTTACGGCGCTGGCGATAGGACTATCCCAGGTGTTGGCCCGCCCGTTGACACGGTTTATCGGAGAGCAGATCCCGGAGCGCCGGGGCGTCAAGGACGACCTCGCCGAGGCGTTCTTGAAAGGCTCCACTCGGATGGCAGCGTTCCTCATCGCCTCGATCCTCGTCCGGAAGCTCGCCTCCAGGTAAGATCCACCTACTCCCTACCCAGCCCGGCTTCGCGGGCGCGGATGACGGCCTGCGCGCGATCCGCGACCTGGAGCTTGGTGAAGATGTTCGAGACGTGGTTGCGGACGGTCTTGAGGCTGAGGTAGAGCATCCCGGCGATCTCAGGGTTGCCGTGTCCCTGCGCGATGAGGTTGAGAACTTCCTCTTCACGCTCCGTTAGCTGGGGGAAGGCGCGCGGAGAAACGGTGGACTGCGGGGCGGCAAAGAAGTCCATGAGCCGGCGGGCGATGGTTGGTCCGAAGATGGCCTGTCCACCCGCGACGGAGCGGATAGAACGCAGCACTTCATCCTGGCTGGCGTCCTTTAGCAGGTAGCCTCGCGCCCCGGCCCGCATGGCGGCGAAGACCGAGTCTTCATCCTCGAACATGGTGACGACGAGGACGTTTATGTGGGGGCTCGCGTCCGTGATCCGGCGAGTCGCCTCTATGCCGTTGATACCGGGCATTTTGAGGTCCATCAGGATCACGTCCGGCTGCAACGCCTCGGCTAACTCCACCGCCTCTTCCCCACTCTCCGCCTCACCTACTACTTCCGTATCCTCCACCGAGTCGAGCAGCCCATGCATGCCGTCCCGGAAGAGTGGATGGTCGTCGGCGATGAGCACGCGGATGGTTTCCACGCTCATCCCTCCTCCAGACGTGTCCCCAACGGCAGCCGCGCGCTGACCCGCGTCCCGCCGCCGGGCGGCGACTCCACCACGCAACTCCCGCCAAGCTCCTCGGCCCGTTCGCGCATCGAGTGCAGGCCCACGCCCATCCCCCGCTCCGCCCCGATACCCCGCCCGTCGTCCACGATCTCCAGGCGCAGTACATCTGCCTCCTCGCTCGGCGAGATGCGGACCTCGCACTTTTCGGCGTTCGCGTGACGCGCGGCGTTGGTCATCGCTTCGAGCGCAATGCGGTAGACGGCGACCTCGACGGCGGCGGACAGCGGCGGAAGATCCTCCGGCGCGTCTACCGTAATGCGCGGGCCATTCTGGGTGTACTGGGCGGCGCTCTCTCGCAGGGCGGGGACGAGGCCGAGCTCGTCGAGCGCGGGCGGACGCAGGGCGTGAACGGCGCGGCGGACGTCGGAGACGGTGGCGCGGGCGCGCTCCGCGAGGTCGGAGAGCAGGGTATCGGCGGCCGGGTCGTGGGCCAGCTTGTTCCGGGCGGTCTCCAGCTTGAGGGTCAGGGCGGCGAGTTGGGGACCGACGCCGTCATGCAGGTCGCGCCGGAGGCGGCGACGCTCCTCCTCGCGGGCGGTTACGAGGCGCTCGCGCGAGCGTTGCAGGTCGGCGGTCAGGCGCACGGCGTGGGCGGCCACCCCGATCTGCCGCGCCAGGTCTTCGAGCAGCCGCAGGTCCTGCGTGGCGAAGCTCTCTCCCGGCGAGCGGGGAGCCAGGATCAGGCGCCCCACTGTCTCTGGTCCATAAGTGAGCGGCAGTACGACCGGCTCATCTACCGCAGATCCATGCTCCGCTACGGTCTCGAATCCCTCGTCTCGCTTGAGCGCGATTGCCGCGTAGGGAACTTTTAGGGCGCCGGCGACCGTCTCGACGATGCTCGTCAGCACGCCGCCGGGGGCGAGCGTCGCCTCCATCCGTTGTCCCAGGCGGGAGAGTACCGCGTAGGGGTCGTCACGCTCGCCGTACATCAGGCGGTTCACACCGCGTTGCAGGAAGGCCCGGAGCGGCGCGAAGAGCACGGCCACCAGCCCGGCCGCCGCGAGCGAGATCGGGAGGTTGCTCCCGATCTGAAACAGGGCGCCGAGGTAGCCCACGACCACGACGTAGATACCGACGACACAGGCGGTCAGGGCGCCGTAGACGAGGGCGCGGTTGATGATCAGGTCTATATCGAAGAGCCGGTAGCGCAGGATCGCGACGGCGATAGAGAGTGGTATAAATAACATGGAGAGGGTGATGAGAGTCGTGCCCACCAGTTCGCCGGGCGTGCCGGGTTCTACCAACGAGAACAGCACCTCCCCGACGAGGATTACCCCTAGAAATCCTCCGAGCGCCGCCGCGAATCCGAACACGACCCACTTTGTCTGCTGGCGCTGAACGGGGCCGGAAACACGCCGGTAGCGATATACCTGCGCGAAGACGCCGGTGAGTAGCCAACCCATCATGAACGTGAGGAACAAGGGGACGGGCCAGTTGCTCACGGCGAGGGGCGAATCCATAAACAAGACCTCGGATACGATCCCCGCGACCAGAGCCGCCGCCACGTATCGCGTCCAACGGGGCACGAATCGTCCGTCCGGGAAGAGGTAGAAGAACAGGAACAGCGACATCTTGCCGATGACGCCCAGGCTCTCGCCCACCCACAGCCAGACCGGATGGTACAGTGCCAGCGCGCCAATGGTATTCCAGAGAGTGGTTCCAAGCAGCACGAGCAGCAGTGCGACGAAGAGGGCCATCCGCTCGTCGGACCTTCGCCAGAAGATGCCGGCGGCCAGCGCCCCGCATGCCGCAGCGAACCCGACCTCCATGGCGATACGGTACGCGGCATAGAAGCCGGCGGAGAGCCCGGTGTCCGCCAAGTTGGCGCGCATAACAGCCGGGTCGATGCCGTCAGGGAGGCTGGAGAAGGTGACTATCTGCTCGTAGCGAGCGGGGATGGCGGCGACGAACATCCCGACGAGCAGCAAAGACACCGCCAGCCAGCCTATCCGGGCCACTAGA
>CALMWA010000188.1 GCA_937873125.1 uncultured Actinomycetes bacterium
CGAACTTCCTCGGTGCGTGGCGGCTCTCGCAGGTGGCGATACCGCTGATGCGGAAGAACGGCTACGGGCGCATCGTCAACATCTCTAGCGGCCTCGCGGCTCTCGAAGACATGGGTGGCGGTTCTCCGGGCTATCGCGTCTCCAAGACCGCTATCAACGCGCTCACGCGCATCCTATCCTCCGAGCTTCGCGGCAGCGGCATATTGGTCAACTCCGTGGATCCCGGCTGGGTCCAGACCGATATGGGGGGCACCAACGCCTCGCGCTCCGTCGAGGCCGGCGCCGACACCCCCGTCTGGGCCGCCACCCTCTCCAAGAACGGTCCGACCGGCGGCTTCTTCCGCGACCGGCGTCCCGTGGCCTGGTGAGGAGCTAGCTTGGCGGGTGAGTTGTCCGGCCGGCTACGGGCAGCGCGTTACTGGTTGGCCGTCAAGTACCGCGAAGTTCCCATAGCCGCCGACGGCTTGCGTCGTAGACTCGGAGGCGGCAACGACCGGAAGGACGGACCGAACCCGGAGAACTTTGTCTGGATCTTCGGTTCCGGGCGCAGCGGCAGCAGTTGGCTGCGGGCGATGATGGCCGAGATGGACGGGCACCGGGTGTGGGAGGAGCCGCTGGTGGGGCGGCTCTTCGGGGAGTTCTACGAACGGGCCGCTGAGTCAAACCGGCGGAGACCGGAGTTCGTGATGGGAGAGGCGACACGCCGCGGCTGGACGCGCTCCATCCGCAACTTCGTCCTCGACGGGGCGGGGTACGCCGTGCCGCGTCTCGGGACCGGCGATTATCTCGTCATAAAGGAACCCAACGGTTCGGCGGGCGCGCCGCTGTTGATGGAGGCTCTCCCGGAGAGCCGGATGATACTCCTGCTCCGGGACCCCAGGGACGTCGTCGCTTCCACCCTCGACGGCGCGAAGCGGGGGAACTGGCTGCACGAGTGGCGACAGAAGCGCGATGACGCCCCGGATGCCGATCCGGACGCGTTCGTTCGCCTTCGGGCCGCCGCGTATGTCCAGCACGCGGGCAACGCGAAGAAGGCGTACGATGCCCACAAGGGCCGTAAGGTCCTGGTCAGGTACGAGGACCTTCGCGAAGACCCTCTGAAGACCTTGAGGCGCGTCTATTCGGAGCTGGGGATACCGGCGGACGAAGCGCGGCTCATCCGGGCGGTCGAGAAGCATGCCTGGGAGAACATCCCCGAGGGCAAAAAGGGCGAGGGCAAGTTCTACCGCAAGGCGAAGCCGGGCGGCTGGGACGAAGATCTCACCCCGGAGCAGGTGCGGATCGTGGAGAATACTACGGCCTCCTTACTAAAAGAGTTCTATCCGTAGGGCGCGGCGGAGATCATACTTTGGGTCGCCGAAGCTCATACTTCTGGTGGTGCGCGGTGTGTAGCGGTGTGAGATAGTACGGGCGTCTTCGTAAGGATCAGGTCGAACAAGAAAGGCAGAAATATGCGCAGAACTACCCTGTTGTTGGCGGTAATGATGCTCGCGCTGGTGCTGGGCAGCGGGGTCGCGCTGGCGGCCACGATCCGCTGCTCTGGCGGCGACTGCAGAGGCACCAACGCCGCCGATACCTTGAACGGTTCCGCGGGTCGCGACATCATGTACAGCTTCCGTGGGATAGACAAGCTCTTCGGTAACAACGGCAACGACGACATGTCCGGCGGCCTGGACAACGACCGCCTGCGCGGCGGCAACGGCAGCGACGAGGTTGACGGCAACGCGGGCAATGACCGTATCTTCGGCGACTCCGGCGTGGACAAGGTCTACGGTGGCAGCGGTAACGACGTTCTTGTTGGCGGTACAGGTGTGGATCAGATCTACGGTGGCAGCGAGAACGACACCATCAACAGCGAGGATGGCGTCGCCGAGATAGTGGACTGTGGCTTCGGCATCGACACGGCCAACGTGGACGCAGGCGTGGACAATGTCAGCAACTGCGAGAACGTCAGCTAGCCGAGCGATATATCCCGCTCTTCAGGGCCGGGGATACCCTCGGTCCTT
>CALMWA010000189.1 GCA_937873125.1 uncultured Actinomycetes bacterium
CTTTGTTGGCGCACGTTCGCCTGTGGTCTTGTAGATGCCGGACCGGCCACTTTCGAAACTCACGTTCGTACTCGTCTTTATGTTCTCTCCCAACAGCTTTGAGATGCGGGCCAAATCTACGCCCAGGATCTTGGTGATACGGGCTATGTCCTGGCCCCGAAGTTGCCAGCTTACTTCTTTGTGCCCACCGGACTTACGGAGCAGGTCGGAGAGATCCACGGAATCGGTGCTCTGCTGTCGGACCCTGCTACCGGTGGCCTGGCGAGACGCGCCGCTGGTTCTCCGGGCAGAGGGGCGAGACCTTTCGTCGTATGCTCGCCGCTTGGCCGGATCCGAGAGGATCTCGTAGGCTTGCTGGACCTCCTTGAAACGTTCCTCGGTTGCGGGATCATCGGGGTTGGCGTCGGGATGGTACTGGCGGGCAAGCCTTCGGTACGCCCGGCGCACGTCGTCGCCCGTAGCCGCTCTCGGCACGCCGAGCACCTTGTAGTGGTCCCTGGGCGGCAAGCTCTCACCATCCTTTCCGTAACCCGTCCGCCGATAAGCGCGAGCTTTGCACCGTTGATCGTATGCTTCCCCAATTCCCCGGACGTTGCAAACCCGTATCGGAGATGGATGGTGACTACGGCCCGGAAAGGGTGCGCGAAGTTGCGCTGAGTGTCATAGTTCCTTACAGGGAAGAGGTAGCGAGGAGGAATGGTGTCGACTTCAGGCCTCGTCCGCTGGAGTGGTCTGGCGGCTATGCTGGGCGGTGTGCTGTGGGTGATCGGGGCCATCATCCACGCCTCCAAGCCTCGGGGATGTATCGCTGAAGAGTGTGTGTTCAGACCGATGCGGGAAACAGGCGTCCTCGACGGCCTCCTGATGTTCCTGTCCTTGCTCCTCTTCGCGGTTGGGGTGGTGGGGCTGGTGGTTCTCGTCCGGAGCGTCGGGCGGTTCGGAAAAGTAGGGAAGACGGGGATCATATTCTGCGCCGTCGGAGCCGCGCTGCTGGTGGTCGCCAGCCTGATACAGGGTCTCTTCTTCGGCGGGGACTTCCCGCTAATGCCGTATTTCGTGATCCCCGGCGTGCTCGCCCTCATCGTTGGCTTCTTGCTGCTGGGCGTAGCTATCCTGCGGTCGGGGGTGCTACCACGCTGGGCGGCGGCGGTGCTTATCGTAGGGGCGCTAGCGATGCTCGGGTTCAACGAGCAGACCGCGTGGGTGTTGATGTCAATACCGCTTGGTGTGGCATGGATAGTGGTGGGTTATCTATTCTGGTCCGGGCCCCGTGCCGGCGAGGCGTCCCGGCCGGCTTCGAGGGTACGGTAGCGCAACCGAACTGCTAAGACTGAGGGTACAGAGAGGTTTGGGAGGTCTTCATGAACGGTAAGCCGTCGGCCAGCAAGGTCATTATCAGTTGCGCCATCACGGGGTCGATCCACCTTCCGTCGATGACCCCGCATCTGCCGATCACGCCGGAGCAGATCGCAGAGAGCGCGATCGGTGCCGCCGAAGCGGGGGCGGCGGTATTGCACCTGCATGCGCGCGATCCCGAGGACGGGCGACCGACGCCGGACCCGGAAGTGTTCGCCCGGTTCCTGCCCGAAATTCACGCAGCCAGCGACGTGGTTATCAACATCACGACCGGCGGGGGCCACGGGATGACGCTCGAAGAGCGTACGGCGGCCGCTCGACACTTTCAGCCCGAGCTGTGCTCCTTGAACATGGGCAGCATGAACTTCGGTCTCTTCCCGGCGCTCGACCGGATCCGGGACTT
>CALMWA010000190.1 GCA_937873125.1 uncultured Actinomycetes bacterium
TCGGTCGGGCAGATATTCGGCTACCTGGGTCTTATGAACGTCGCGCTGGTGGTGTTCAACATGATCCCGGCCTTCCCAATGGACGGCGGACGCGTCTTGCGTGGGCTCCTCGCAACCCGCCTCGGCCCCGTGCGGGCGACGGACATAGCCTCGACCGTCGGGCAACTCTTCGCGGTCGGGTTCTTCGTCATCGGGCTGTTCACCGGCGGCGTGGTGCTCATGCTCATCGCCGTGTTCATCTTCTTCGGGGCGAGCGGCGAGGCGCAGATGGTGCGCCAGCGGGAGACGATGCGGGGGCTGGCCGTCGCTGATGTCATGGGCACCCGCCGCCGCACGGAGACGGTAACGCCGTACCATACCTTCGGCCAGATCTTCGATATGGTCATCCACGGCTATCAGGAAGACTTCCCGGTGGTGGGCGAGGACGGACGGCTGGTGGGTTTGATAACACGTAACGAGATCATGTCCGCCGCCCACTCCCCGCAGAAGTTCCTGAACGTCCGCGATCTGATGAAGACGGATTTCCCGACCATCTCCCCGGAGGCCGATCTGTTCGCCGACGGACACCGGCTCCTGCAGGAGTCCGGCCTGCGCGCCATCCCCGTAGTCCAGAATGGCGAGCTCGCCGGCCTGCTGACCATCGACGACATCGGACAGGCCGCCCTACTGCGCGACCTCCGCAAGCAGCAGTACTAACGGAGTGGTTTTGCGCGTAGCCTCACTCCTCCCCAGCGCCACCGAGATGGTCCACTTCGCCGGAGCGGGCGAGACTCTGGTTGGCGTCACCCACGAGTGCGACTATCCGCCCGGCGTGGAGAAGCTCCCCCGGCTCATCAGCAGCAAGATACACGCCGCGACCATGACCAGCGCCGAGATCGACACCGCCATCGACCGGATACTCACCGACGAGGGCAGCATCTACGCCCTCGACGCGAAGCTCCTCGAAGACCTCGCGCCGGACCTCGTGATAACGCAAGGGTTGTGCGACGTGTGCGCCGTCTCCCTGAACCTCGTCGAGCAAGCCGTCGCCGGGCTGAAGACCCGGCCGGAGATACTCTCCCTCAACCCGACCTCGCTCGGCGATGTCCTCGAAGATGCGGTGTGCGTCGGTGAGGCTCTCGGCCGGAGCGAGGTGGCGCGTGAGAAGGTGTCCGCGCTGAGGGAGCGGCTTGGGCGGGTGGAAGAGGCGGTTGCGGGGCTCCCGCGTCCACGCGTCGGGTGCATCGAGTGGCTGGATCCACCGTTCTCCGCCGGACACTGGGTCCCGGAGATGGTCCGCCTCGCCGGCGGCGAGGAACTGTTCGCCGGGCCGGGGGAGATGTCCGCCCGGATCTCCTGGGAAGAAGTCTTCGAGGCCGTCCCCGAAACCCTCGTCCTGATGCCCTGCGGCTTCGACGCCGAACGGGCCAGGCAGGAAGCGCGGAATCTGCCAGAGCTGCCGGGCTGGAGCGAACTGCCGGCGGTGAAGAGCGGGCGGGTGTGGGCCGTGGACGCGAACGCGCACTTCTCACGCCCGGCGCCACGTCTCGTGGAGGGCGTCGAGATACTGGCGCGGATACTTCATCCGCAGGCCTTCCCGGACGCGCCGCGCCCGGAAGATGCCGCGCGCTTTCCGGCTTCCGGGATGGGGCGCCCGAGCGGCTGACGGTTCATGGTTCGCGCCTGTCGGGTGCATCCGCTAGACTCTCCCTGTTATGAGGCTCCTGGTCGATGAGGTCGAGGATATTGTTGCCCGCGTCGGTAAGCATCCGGTGTGGGGGTATGCGCACTGTTTGCGGGTGTATGCGCTGGCCGAGGAGATCGGAGCTTCCGAGCGGGCCTCGTACGATTCGGAGATCCTGCGTATCGCGGCCCTGCTGCACGACATTGGGCTGTACAAGGCCTACGCGATGCGCGAGGCTTCGGACCACGCGAAGCGCTCCGCCGTCGTTGCCGGCCGCATCCTGAAGGACTTGGACTATCCGCCGCAGGCCGCGCGCGTGGTGCTAGACGCCGTAGAGCACCATCCTCCAGGGACTCCAGCCGGCGCCACGACCGAGGCCGCGCTTCTGAAGGACGCTGTCGCCCTAGACTACTTGGGGGCTATCGGGATCTCGAGCGTGCTGGCGATGGTCGGTGTGGAGGAGGACGTGCCGGACATACCGGCGGCGATCTGGCACGCCGAGAGCCTGCGGCGCCAGATCCCGGACTTCCTCATCTACGCTAGTAGCAAGGAGATCGCCAGAGGCCGCATAGAGGAGATGGACGATTTCCTGCAAGACCTCCGAAACGCCACCGACCGGCTGAAACTCCTGTAACCGCCGGAGCACCAGCTAGTTCCAGTAACCCCACAGGAAGTACACCCCGGAGGCGAGGCTGACCGCGCCTATGATCGTCATCCTGACGCCGGCTATGACGTGGATGCCGCGCTCGGAGATCGGGCCGAGGCCCCCTCCCCGGTGCTCACGGCCACCACGCATCAGCGCGTATACCCCGAAAGTCAGGGCTGCGAGCCCGACAACGGTGAGGAAGAGGCCGAGGGCCAGTGCGGCAGACATTGTTGGTCAGCTACCGGAGGTCATGCGCGACAGCAGCACCCGGAAACGGGGGTCAGCGTGCAGAGGGGCGAACTCCGCAGCGCTCCTGAAGTGCTCCACGTCGCGCTCGCCGGCCTCGACGGCCTTCTCTATGTAGTCCAGGGCAACGCCGTAGTCGCCGCGCCGCGCCCGGATGCTGGCGAGCGCCGAGAGCGCGGGGGAGTACTCCGCGTCCACGGCGATGGCCCGCACGAGCAACTCCTCGGCAGTCTCCAGGTCGTCGGTGGCGTAGTAGAGGCTGGCGTAGGAGTAGAGGGCGCGCGGGTTGCCGGGGTCTCCCTTGAGGGCCTCCATGAAGTGCTCCTCGGCCGCGGCGACCTCTCCCTTGCGCTCGTGTAGAAGACCGATCTCCAGGTGCGCTCCGGGGTCTTCGGGGTCGAGTGCCAGCACGGCCTCGTAGGCTTCCTGCGCTCCGGCCTCGTCGTCCAGAGCCAGCCGGACTTCCCCCAGCGTGAAGAGGTGGCGCACCTCGTCGCGCCCCAGGGCTACGGCCTCCTCGGCCAGGGCGAGTGCCTCGTTGAGGTCTCCATCCTCACCGAGCAGGTGCGCGGCCAGCTCGTCCCGGATCTCCGGCGAGCCGGGACAGGCCGCGAGCCCGGCGCGCAGCGCCGCCTCGGCCTCGGCGTAGTGGCCGTTGCGGGCGTGGCAGATGCCAAGGTTCGCGTGGGCCTCCCACCAGTCCGGGGCGTACTTTATTACCCGCTCGTACTCGGCCAGGGCCTCCTCGTAGCGGCCGAGCATGTCGAGCGTGTTGGCCCGGAACGTGCGCGCCCCGCTTTTCTGCTCTCCGTCCGTAGCCACGTCCAGGGCCTTCTCGAAGAACTCCAACGCCTGGGCGTAGTCGGCGGCGTCGAAGGCGGTGAGGCCGGCGTTTATGTGCATGTCCGCGTCTTCGGGGTAGCGGATCGTCCATCGCTCGAAGGTCGCTTTAGCTAGCGCCGGTTCGCTCATCATGCCGTAGTAGCGGCCGAGCTCCACGTAGGCGTCCGGGTATTCGGGGTCGACTTCGATGGCGCGCTCCAGGTGATGGACAACCTTGAAAGGCTCTTCGCGACGCATCGCGATGAGCGCGAGGCCCATGCGCGGGGCGGCCCACTCCGGGTCGAGCTCCAGGGCGTCCAGGAAGCTCGCCTCGGCCTCTTCCAAACGTCCCAGGTTCAGCAGCGCCCGCCCGACGGCCTCGATGACCTCCGGGTTCTCCGGGGCGGCCTCCAGCGCCTGCTCGAACCTGCCGAGCGCCTCCTCGATCAGACCCTCCTCGGCCAGGGTCTCGCCTTGATCCAGATATTCTTCGTATTCCATGGCCTCAGATTAAATCAGAAGATACCGCCAGACAATGTGTACAATCTTTCTCCCCGGAGAACGAGCAGAGGAGACGGCCTTGAAGAACCCGCCGGTAATCGAGCGGTTGGAGATCCGCTACCAGGACCTCGACCCTTACGGGCACGTCAACAACACCATCCACCTCGTATTCTTCGAGACGCTCCGCATGGTCTACTTCCGGGCTTTGGCCGAGAAGATGGGCCTCGTGGACGACCTCGAAGCCGGCGACATCCCCGGCGCGCGCTACGTCGTGGCCGAGACAACCGTGCGCTACAAGGTCCCGATCTTCCTGGATAATACCCTCTACGGCGCCGCCAGCATCGGCAAGATCGGCAACCGCTCCTACGCCATGAACTTCGAGCTTCGCACCGGCGAATCTTTCGAGAACAGCACCCTCGCCGCCGAGGGATCGGCCGCCCAGGTCTTTTTCGATCCCGTGAAGAACGCGGTCCAGCCCCGCCCCGACTGGTTCCTCCCCGCCGTCGCGGAGCTGGAGGGCCGCCCCGAAGAGTCCTTCGCGCCGGAGGACCGTTAGCATGGAACGCCGGCACCTCGGAAACAGTGGATTGGACGTGCCCGCAATCGGCCTCGGCACCTGGCAGGTCCTCGACGTTCGCGGGAGCGAGGAAGAGGCCCGCCACGAGGTCGTGCGGGCGGCGCTCGAAACCGGCGCGGACCTCTTCGACTCCTCCCCGATGTACGGCGAGGCCGAGCGGGTGCTGGGTGACGCACTGCGAAAGCTCGGACGGGAACGCGCCACTGTCGCCACGAAGGTCTGGACCTCGAACGACCGCGAGGCGGAGCGTCAGATACAGGACGCTCTCGGCTTTTTCGGCGGGTGTGTAGATCTCTACCAGGTCCACAACCTCGTCGCCGTCGAGAGGCGGCTGGACATGCTCCACGAACTCAAAAACGAGGGCAAGGTCCGCTCCGTCGGAGCCACGCACTACTCGCGCGCGGCGTTCGGCGACCTCATGCGCGTCATGCGTGGCGGGCGGGTGGACTTCGTGCAGGTCCCGTACAACGCCGCCGATACCTCTGTCACCGAGGAGGTGTTGCCGCTCGCCGAAGAGTTGGGTCTCGGCGTGATCCTGATGGTCCCGCTGGGATCGGGCCGTTTGGTCCGAAACACACCGCCCGATAGAGACCTAGAACCGCTGCGGGAATTCGGCGTAGAGACCTGGGCGCAGGCGCTCCTCAAGTACGCCCTCTCCGACCGGCGGGTAAGCTGCGCCATCCCGGCCACCAGCAGCCCGGACCGCATGCACGAAAATGCAAAGGCCGGAGAGCCGCCGTGGTTCGGTGACGAAGAACGAGAGTGCGTGGCGCGGTTGGCTCGCGAAGCCTAATATACTTGTATGGTGGATGTCCCTACACACGATCAACTCTTGAACCCAACGCTGGAGGCACTTCGCAAATTGGGTGGTAGCGCCTCTATCACCGAACTTGTGGAGCAAGTAGTTGAAGATTTGCGACCTTCGCAAGAGATCGTGGAATTGCCACATCCTGGAAACAATAACCAGACCGAACTCGAATACAGATTAGCTTGGGCACGTACCTATTTGAAGAAGTATGGCCTGATAACGAATTCGGCCCGTGGTGTGTGGTCGTTGACTCCAAACGGGCATGACGTAGATACGGTAGATCCGAGAGTTGTGGTCAGGTTTGTGCATGAACAATCCCGACGTGAACGTCAGGGTCGTACGAAAGCCATAGAGGTGGATGAACGGCAGACTGAACCAGAGGCTAGTGAGGAAGAGACGGCTTCTTGGCGAGAGACGCTCATGGCTACGCTTCTTGAGATGCAGCCTGATGCTTTCGAGCGTCTGTGTCAGCGAGTCTTGAGGGAGTCCGGTTTCATTCAGGTGGAGGTTACGGGGCGTTCCGGCGACGGAGGCATTGACGGGCACGGACTGGTGCGTCTGGCTGGCCTGATCAGCTTTCCGGTAATCTTTCAGTGCAAGCGCTACAGAAACACAATCTCTTCGAGTATTGTCAGAGATTTTCGTGGTGCGATGGTTGGCAGGGCAGACAAGGGCCTAATCATCACTACCGGGAGATTTACCCAGGACGCTAGTCAGGAGGCGACGCGCGATGGTGCGCCACCGATAGACCTGATCGACGGCGAGCAACTTATAGACAAGCTCAAGGACCTTAAGCTTGGCGTAGTGACCAGACAGGTCGAAGTCGTCGAGGTAAACACCGGATGGTTCGCTGCTATCTAACTGAGTAGTCTAAATCCCGCACCCGAATGAAGGACAAGTCTGTGATCGACGGTAAGCGGTTGTGGCGCAGTATCCAGGAGCTGGGAGAGATCGGACGGCTGGAGTCCGGTGGCGTCGCCCGGTTCTCTTTCACGGATGAGGAACGGGCGGCGAAGGATCTCGTCGCCGAGTACATGGAGGAAGCGGGGCTCGCGGTCCGGGAGGACGCGGCAGGAAATTTGATCGGCCGCCGCGAGGGGCGCGACCCCGACGCTCCGGCCGTCCTCGTCGGGTCGCACATTGACTCAGTGAACGGCGGTGGAGACTTCGACGGACCGCTCGGTGTCCTGGCCGGCGTCGAAGTGCTCCAAGCCATGAATGAGCAGGGCCTGGAGTCCGAGCATCCAGTGGAGGTCGTGGCGTTCACGGACGAGGAGGGCGCGCGATTCTCTTTCGGGATGATCGGCAGCTGCGCCATCGCCGGCGCCCTCACGCCCGAGGACTTGCGCCTCGAAGACGCGGACGGCGTCTCCATCGCGGAGGCGATGCGGGCGGGCGGTTTCGACCCGGAACGCGTCGGGGAGGCTGCGCGTCCCGAGGGCTCGGTGGCGGCTTACGTCGAGCTACACATCGAGCAGGGGCGGGTGCTGGAGAACGAGGGCCTGCCCGTCGGTGTGGTTACGGGCATAGCCGGTCCCG
>CALMWA010000191.1 GCA_937873125.1 uncultured Actinomycetes bacterium
GCGCAGTGTGGATGGGGGACTCCGGGCGGGCCTGGCCTCCGTGCTGGGCGTCGGCGTTGGCGGCCTGGTGCACATCACCGCCGCCACCATCGGGCTCTCGGCGCTTCTGGCATCTTCCGCAACCGCCTTCTCTGCGGTGAAGTGGCTGGGCGCGGCCTACCTCATCTGGCTCGGTCTGCAGCGGCTACTCGCCCGCGACGAGGCGTCCGAACCCGTAACCGTCGAGAGAGATCGCCTCCCGCGCGTCTTCTTGCAGGCCGTGATCGTGGACGTGCTCAACCCCAAAGTAGCGCTGTTCTTTCTGGCCTTCCTGCCGCAATTCGTGGACCCAACACGCGGCGCGGCCTGGATCCAGATACTGTTGTTCGGCGCGACGTTCGTGGCCGTCGCGCTGTTCACCGACAGTCTATATGCGCTGCTTGCGAGCAAGGCCGGAGGATGGTTGCGGGGCAAGAACGAGAGCTCCAGGTTCCGGCGGGGCCAACGTTACGTCTCTGGCGGCGTTTACCTGGCCCTCGGCGCGGCTACCGCGGTCTCGGGTTCCGGGAAGGATTAAAGGAGGCAATATGGACTTCGGCGTAACCTTCCAGACCGACCCACCAGCCCAGCGTGTCATTGAGTTAACACAAAGAGCCGAACGGTTAGGGTTTACGTACGCCTGGACCTTCGATTCGCACATACTGTGGCAGGAGCCGTACGTCATCTACTCTCAGATGCTTTCGGCGACCGAGAGGATCATTGTGGGTCCCTTCGTCACGAACCCGGCGACGCGGGACCCTTCGGTTACGGCCTCGCTCTTCGCCACCCTCAACGACATGTTCGGCAACCGCACCATCTGCGGCATCGGGCGCGGCGACTCGGCCCAGAGGGTCATGGGCAGGAAGCCGACCACACTCCGGCAGGTCGAGGAGGCCATGTACGTAATAAAAGAGCTTGCGGAGGGGAGGGAGATCGAGGGCGCGGAAGGAACCAAAGTCCGCATCCCCTGGGTCAGGGATGGCAGGCTCGACGTGTGGATGGCCGGCTACGGGCCGAAGGCTCTCAACCTCATCGGACGTAAGGCCGACGGCTTCATCCTGCAACTCGCAGACCCCGTGATCCTGGAGTGGACCATGAAGCACGTCCACGACGCCGCTAGAGAAGCCGGCCGAGACCCGAAAGACGTAAAGGTCTGCGTCGCCGCGCCCGCCTACGTCGGTGGCGATCTCGCGCATCAGCGCGACCAGTGCCGGTGGTTCGGCGGTATGGTCGGGAACCACGTCGCGGATCTCGTGAGTCGCTACGGCGAGGACAGCGAGGTGCCGCACGCCCTCACCGACTACATAAAAGCCCGGCAAGCCTACGATTACAGTCATCACGGCAAGGCCGGCAACCCCTCCACCGACTTCGTCCCGGACGAGATCGTGGACCGCTTCTGCGTACTCGGAACCGTCGAGGACCACGTTGCGAAGCTCACCCAGTTAAAGGAACTCGGCGTGGACCAGTTCAACATCTACCTCATGCACGACGCTCAGGAGGAGACGCTCGATGCTTACGGAGAGAAAATCATGCCTGCTCTAGAGGCGCAGTCTGCTGTGTAGGAAGCTGCCATTCTAATTACTCTCTACCGATGCTAAAGCGAAGGCTTGGGTGGTGCAGGCCCACGTAGTGGTACGTCCACAAAGATGCAAGACCCCAAGTCCTGGAGATCTGTAGCAGGTGCTTGATTTACACTATTTACTTCCTCTCGGTTCTCTTCGAGAAGCATAGGTTTGCTCTCCCACTGGCACACTTCGCAAATTACTATATGAAGCGTTCCTAGGTCGTCGTCGTGTCGGTAGTCAGTCGTTAATCTGTATGAACCACACCTGGGACATCGGTCTGGGTCATCATGCTCGAATTGAAGCAGGGATAGAGACCAAGATGAAAGCACATGCCCGGTCGCCTGAAATGCAAAGTAAGAATCAAATCTAGTCGCAGTATCTGCGTGGGTTAGCCAATTTACGAGTTCCCAGGTGGACTTGGCAGCCGATTTCAAGTAGCCGCGGCGGCGTTCGGCACTCGCTCCGGCTGCAATTGTGTTTGCTATCAGTTCCGACCAGCCTTTGAAGTCGTTCGCTTTGGGCAAGGAAGCTTTGTCATCCAATTTCACTACACGAGAAGCTTCGCGTGCGAACGCAATCAGGCTCTCCCGACACCGCATCCCGACTGCTTGAAAATCTTCTGCTTCGTTTGCCTTGTTGAGTGCTTCACCTGCTTGCTCCCACTTGCGCCATGCAATAGGGAAGTGCTCTGCTTGCTCACCTGGAGCAGCCCGCTCAGTTCGCTCCATAACTCGGGCAGTAAGGCCGATGTGAAATGAGAGCGCCACATCCATACTAGGGAATTGCTTGTGTGAGTAAAGATTAGTGGGAGTCGTAATGATCCACCAGCGGTCGATGTCAGTATGTACATCCCAGACGTCAATATCCTTACCAAGCACACGCTCGGAAGCTACTTTTTCGAGATGCTCTACTGTTTCATCGCTGGCTTGCGACGCAATATAGTCGACGATGTATTGGCGTTCTCGCTCAGAGTTTTCCACAGGTTCCTCGGTTCTACTCCAAGTATTCGTAAACGGGCGTTTCGATCACCTTGCTCGGCTCGGCGTGTCCGAGAATAATTTTCCGTAGGCGATCCACCGTCGAAGGTGCAAAGAACTGCTCGCCCGTTTCCTCGTCCACTCGTGCCGGCACGTTCTCGACAATGTAAAACTTGCCGTCCATCTCTAGAGTGTAGGCGACTCGACGTTCCACCAGTTTTTCTTCCTGTTTCGTGGTCATCTTGACTTCCTCTCCCTGAAGTTGATCCACCGTGCTGAATCCGGTTCGTAGAGGGTCACGATCTTGACCAGCGGTCGTGACGGATGGCTGCATTGTATATGCAACGGTCTTCCTTCAACAGTTCGACCGTAGATCAAGTAGCTCGGCCAGTATTTGTCTTTCGGGTATTCCTCGATTATCTCGCCTTTGGCAATGGCTTCCCGTACCTCTTGCACGCCGATGTGGCGGAGGATACTTTGATCGACGGCATGTTTGGAGAACTCGAACTGATCGATTTCGATCTTCCGGCGGAGGTCATCTACAAGCGACATACATGGCTCGCAGCGTACGGTTGGTATTTGTGTCCATCAGTTGTCGAGCCTATCGGTCGAGCACCGCGATAGCTTCGTCGTTGAGATATTTGTCGGACTAGCGACTGTCGCCGATGCAGACAGCGCAGAGCTTGCCGTACCCGGAGAGCGCCGATGAGGGGGATGTGAATACGCCGCAACTAGCCGCGAGTCAAGATCTTATTTGCCGGATTCTATCCAACTCCGAGTGTTTCTGTGCGATGTTGGCGCGGCGGGAGATGCGGTCGTCGGCTGCCAGTTCGGGATTGTACTCCTCCAGGATGTCCAGCCGCGCGGTAGTCCTCTTTATGCCGTCGTTGACCCGTCGCAGCCTCTCTTCCCGCTCGCGCTCCGCCAGGGGATCGGGGGCCGATCCGGTCCCGTCTTGCGTCCGGTATAGCCTCTCGGCCAACTTTACGTAGCCTTCGTAGTTCTCCAGGTACTTGTCGTAGTGTCGGCGGAACATCTTCAATGAGGCGTCGCCCAGGGCGCGCATCTGCTCCGTTGATTCTTTTCGGGTGCTGACATCGTCGTCGGGATGCGGATGCCATGTGGCGAGCCGCGGCTTCTCGTCCTCCTTCGCAGACTCTGCGGAAGCCTTCTGAGTAGCCGTCTCCGGGAAGCCCGGCTGGAGCGGCGCTCTCTCGGTTCGCCGGGATTGCTCTTTGGATGGCTGTTCTCCGGTCGAAAGCTCGTGGGGTTTCGAAGAGGCGTCGGGCGGTTCTTCCGGTGGGGGTGGGAAGTCCCTCTCT
>CALMWA010000192.1 GCA_937873125.1 uncultured Actinomycetes bacterium
CGATCCCGTAAATGTCCGCTGCCGGATTGCTGCGCGTAAACGTGACCCACAAAAAATTGTTCAGCGTGCGCGCGGTGAACTCCGCATCGTCAACGATAACAATCAGCGGGAAGCGGCAAACCGGGTCGGACGGTGTCAACGCCTGGCAAAATCGCTCGATCGCGGAATCGGATTCGCCCGGAGGCGCTCGATGCTGGGGACCGGCGATGGCCAGGACGCCGCGCAGGCAGACGTGGGCGGGGCCGAAGCCGTCCGGCAGTCGCAGCACCGTGCTGCCGGGCAGATATGACGCGCCTCGGGCCTCTTCGGGTGAGATATTGGCGACGTTGCCATCGCCGTCGCCGATGAGGCCCGCTATCCGCAGCGGCACGGGTTTCGGATAGGTTGCGGGGGTCGCCGAGGCGGATTCGGACTCGGGGAGCAGGATCGCAGCGAGGGTAATGGCAACGCCCGCTAGATAGCGTATACGACGACGCATGTTGCGGCTCCCACTCCTTCCGTTTGCGACCGCCACTCATACTAAAGCATCCTGTGGGGGTGAATCCGCGAGAGGGGAGCGTTTCAGCCTTGCTCCGCCTCCAGGGTGGCGTTCCGGTTCACGGCCCGGTCCCGGAGCAGCATGTGCCGGCCGGCCAGGATGGCGGCGAGCGCCGCGAGGGCGAAGGCGCCGCAGACGAGCCAGGCCGTCGAGTAGGAGCTTCCCTCGACCACGAGCCCGAATACGAGAGGCCCGAGGGCGGCCCCGCCGGAGGCGCCGGTCTGGGTGACACCGGTCGCGGCGGCGGGGGCGTTCGGGTTGGTCTTCACGACCGCGAAGTTGAACAGGCCCGGCCATCCCCACCCGGCCCCGAAGGCCAGGAGCGTACCGACCACGAGCAGAGAGTCGATCCCCGTCGAGAGCATCACGAATCCCGCCACCCCGATCCCGAGCATAGCCGCCACCAGCCGCAGACGCCCCCCGTTCATCTTATCGGCGAGGTTGCCGAGGAAGATCCGCACCACGATGCTAAACGCGCTGCCGAGAGCCAAGAGCAGCCCCGCCGTCTCCACCCGCAGCCCCGAGACCACCGAAGACTCCACTATAAACGCCCCGAGCGGCGTCGCGGCCGTGGAGCCGAGTCCGATACCGACGGCCAGCAACACGAGCGGCGCGATGCGGACATCCCCCGCCCGCGCCGCCTTGACCCGGTGCACGCCACCGAGTCTCTCGGCCGGTACGATCAGGGCCACGCAGAGCGCGAGCGCCGCAGCCCCGGCGAACGCCCAGCGCCAGCCAACCGTGACGGCCAGGGTTGGAACGGCGAGGCCTGCGAGGAGGGTCGCCGTGGGAATGGCGGCCTGTTTGATCCCGAACGAGAGTCCCTGCCGGCCCGCCGGCACTTCCCGCGCCAGCGACAGGTGTGTCGCCGGATGCGCCGTCGCGTTCGCCAGCCCGCCGAGCATCAGGCAGACCACTAGCCCCGTCCACGAGCGGGCGAAGACTGCGACCCCGAGCAGCGCGGCGGCGCTCCCGACGGCGGCCAGACGCATCGCGCGGTGCGATCCCAGCCGCTCCACCACCCGCCCCATAAGAACGGACATGAGGGCCGAGAACCCGAAGAACGCCGCGACCGCGAGTCCCAGAGCACCCGACCCGAAGTTCAACTCGTCCCGCACCTGCACCGCGAGCCCGCCGGTCAGGAAGGCCGGCAGCACGCCCGCCGTGGCGACCGCGACGGCGAGAAGTATCGGACGAAGCTTCAAAGGCTCTACGGGCATCAGGTATGGCGGTGGAGGTTATTACGAGGGCTATGATCTAACGAAATACCGGGCACCCGCGGGATCTTACAACGGCCGCCGGTCGACTCCCGCGCTCTACTCGGCCACGTCTCGACTGGCCGCCGAGGAATCTTGCGGCACGAGTACCTTGAGCGCGTTCGGCGCCAGGGAGAAGCTCTGAGGGGTGCGGGCGACCAGCTCTCCGTCCACATTCACGGCCAGTTCGGGCTCGGTCTCCAGAACGACCCGCGAGGTTCGATAGTGGTTGACGGCCTCGCTCCTTATGAAGTCTCCGCTCTTCAAGTAGCGGGCGGTACCGATGAGATCCCTGTGGCGCGGTATCTCTATCGTGTAGACATCCAGCGAGCGATCATCTATGCCGGAGTCCGGCGCGACGACCATACCGCCGCCGTAATACCGGCCGTTCCCGATCCCGACCTGCAGCAACCTCTCTTTCTCCACTGTTCCGTGATCGCCGTCCGGGAAGGTGAGCCTCGCAGAGAACGGTTCGTGCCTCAAGAACGCCTTTACGGCGGCGAGCGGATAGGCCAGCGCCCCGGCGGTACGTTTCAGGCGCGGAGTGAGCGCCTGTGTAACCCCGACGGAGAGCCCCACCGAAGCCAGGTTCACGTAGTAGTTGTCCCCGATGAGGCCCAGGTCCACGTCCACCACCTTGCCGTGGGCGATGGCTTCGCACGCGGCCAGTACGTCGGAGGGTATCCCCAGCGTGCGGGCGAAGTCGTTGGCGGTCCCGAGCGGCAAGAGGCCGAGGACGGTCTCGTGGTGGGCCAGGAAGTCTACGACCGAGCTGATCGAGCCGTCACCGCCGCCCAGGATCAGGGTGTCGTAGCGTCCGCCGGAGTCCTCACCTAACACCTCCCGGACGGTCTCCGGGAGCCGCGCCGGGTCCCGCAGGGCGTACGTCGCGCCGAGCGAGACGCCGAGGTCCTGCAGACGATCCAGAGCCTCGAAGAAAGTCCGCTCCCCGCTGCGCGAGCGGGTGTTGACGATCAGGGCCGCCCGCCGCCCGCCGTTCTCGCTGGAACCAACCTCCAAAACCACACTCCTAACCCATCAAGCTCTCTACCAACGTCGGTTCTTCCCTACGTCTACGCAGTGGCGGTCGGCAAGTTTCGGTGGAGCGCTATCCGGCAGCGAAGTTACAGCGCCCGGACCATGCCCCCATCCACCAGGATCGCCTGTCCCGTGGTGTAGCTGTTGGCGGGAGAGGCGAGGAACACGGCGACCTTCGCGAACTCCTCTGGGTCGCCGTAGCGTCCAAGCGGTATCTTTGCCTCGGCCTCCGCGCGGACCTCCTCGACCGGCACGGCCAGTTTCTCCGCGCGCACCGCATCGAACCCGGCCGAGCGCTCGGTCAGGATGCGTCCCGGCCCGATGGTGTTTATGAGGATTCCTTCAGGGGCGAGCTCGGCGGAGAGGGTCTTAGTGAGGCCGGCCAGTCCGGCGCGGAAGGTGTTGGAGAGGATGAGCCCTTCGATGGGCTGCTTTATGGACGAGGACGCGACGCACACGATGCGCCCGCCGCCGCGCGCTCTCATGTGTGGCAGCACCTCGCGCACAGCGCGGATGAGGCTCAACAGGATCAGGTCGAACGCCGTACCCCAATCCTCGTCTCCGAAGTCGTCGAACGTGCCGGCGGGTGGGCCGCCGGTGTTAGTGACAAGTATGTCTATGCCTCCGAAGCTCTCGACCGTATCGCGCACGAGCGCCTGGATGTCTTCCGCTTTCGTCAGGTCTGCGGGATGGTGGCGGACTTCAGCGCCGGTCTGTTCGTGGATCTCGGCAGCGGTCTGTGCGAGTGTCTCTTCATCGCGACTGGAGATCATGACCCGCGTCCCCTCGGCGGCCAGTTCGGTAGCTATGGCCCGCCCGAGTCCCTTGCTCGCCGCCAGCACCAGCGCAGCTTTTCCTTCTAGACCGAGATCCATGCCTACCCCCTCACTTTCGGATTACCGGGTTCGATAGCGTCTCGAAGCCCCCGATGCGACACTCCACGATATCACCGAAATTTATCTCCACCGCACCCGGCGTCCCGGTCGAGATGATGTCTCCCGGTAACAGCGTCATGACCTTCGAGTGGAACGAGACGAGCGACCAGGGAGAGAAGGTCATGTTCGATACCGTGTTGGTACGCCGCACCTCACCGTTGAGAACCGTTGAGACTTCGAGGGCCGCAACGTCCTCCACCTCGTCCGGCGTCACGAGCTGCGGTCCGAAGCTGAAGAATGTGTCGAAGCTCTTGGCGCGGGTGAGGTAGCGGGGGTTCTTGCGGAGGATGTCCTCGGCGGTCATGTCGAGGATGGTGGTGAAGCCGGCGACGACGGACGGGGCTTCCTCTTCTGAGACGTTGTGGGTTTCGCGACCGATAATGAGCCCCAGTTCGGCCTCGGCGGTTACGCGCGAGGATTGCTCCGGCAGCCGTATCTCGTCCCCAGGCCCGATGATGGTGGTGTCGGGGCGCATGAAGCTCGCGGGCTCGTCGGCGGGCGCGCGCTCGCCGAGGTCGCCGGCGTGCTCGGCGTAGTTGAGTCCGATGCCCCAGATCTTGCGCGGCCGCCGATACAACGGCGCGTACTCGACGTTCTCCGGCGGCGCGGGCTCTCCCGGCAGGCCTTCTCCACTCGCCACCCGGTACTCGTACCAGGCTTTCAGATCGTGGAACCGCCCGCTTTCGAGCAGGGAGAGAAGATCCGAAGCGTCGGGACCGACGGCTCCGGTCCGGCTCACCGGCACCACGCCGCCGGGCGTTACGAGGGCCGCTTCCTCGCGGTCTTCGTGATAGATCGTCGCCAGGCGCATCCGTGTTACCTCCTCTTGGCCGTCTTCCGAAGGCTCATTCTGCCAGATTCCGGCGCTCGCGCCGGTTGCGGCTGCTATACCGCTGTGCCAGAATCCGGCCATACGGGGGTTTGGTGAAGCAATCTCGAACCCGGCTCGCGAAGGGCCGGTAGATTCAGGAGGAGCACGCTTTGGACTTCGACTATTCCGAGAAGGTGCGGGGACTTCAGGCAGAGCTTACGGAGTTCATGGAAGCGTACATCTATCCGAACGAGAAGACGTACCACGAGCAGGTCGAGTCCGGTGAGGACCGCTGGAGCACGCCACCCATCATGGAGGAGTTGAAGGAGAAGGCCAGGTCCGCGGGGCTTTGGAACCTGTTCCTGCCGGAGTCGGACTTCGGCGCGGGGCTGAGTAACCTGGAGTACGCGCCTTTGTGCGAGATCATGGGCCGCAGCCTCATCGCCCCGGAGGTCTTCAACTGCAACGCCCCGGACACCGGCAACATGGAGGTCCTGGCGCGCTACGGCAGCCCCGAGCAGCAGGAGAGATGGCTCAGGCCGCTCCTCGACGGCGAGATCCGGTCGGCCTTCTGCATGACCGAGCCGGACGTGGCCTCTTCGGACGCGACGAACATCCAGGCCAGCATCGAGCGCGACGGCGACGAGTACGTGGTGAACGGCCGCAAGTGGTGGTCCACGGGGGCGGGCAACCGGCGGTGCAAGATCTCCATCTTCATGGGCAAGACCGACCCGGAGGCGAAGCGTCACGAGCAGCAGTCCATGATCCTGATTCCCCTCGACACGCCCGGCGTGAACATCGAACGTACCCTCTCGGTCTTCGGCTACGATGAGGCCCCGCACGGGCACGCGGAGATCTCCTTCGAGGACGTGCGGGTGCCGGTGGAGAACATACTCTGGGGCGAGGGCAAGGGCTTCGCCATCGCGCAGGGGCGCCTCGGGCCGGGGCGCATCCACCACTGCATGCGCCAGATCGGGGTCGCCGAGCGGGCCTTAGAGCTGATGTGCGAGCGGGTCAAGAGCCGCGAGGCGTTCGGTAAGCCGCTCGCCGAACAGGGCGTGATCATGGAGTGGATCGCCGACTCCAGGTTGGAGATCGAGCAGTCCCGGCTCCTCACCCTCAAGGCCGCCCACATGATGGATACGGTCGGAAACAAGGAGGCTCGTAGCGAGATCGCCCAGATAAAAGTGATCGCGCCGAACACCACCCTCCGCGTTCTCGACCGCGCCATCCAGGCCTTCGGCGGCGCCGGCGTCTCGGGGGATACACCCTTGGCCGCCTTCTGGGCGGAATCGCGCATACTGCGGCTCGCCGACGGCCCGGACGAGGTCCATCGGGCGGCGGTAGCGAAGCTGGAACTAAAAAAGGAACGCAACCTGGCCCGCGAAGAGGTCACGGGCGCGGGCACGTAGGGAGGAGAGAGTATGGCGACGACGGTGAACACGGTGACGGGGCCAATCTCTTCGGACGATCTCGGCATGACCCTGATGCACGAGCACTTCTTCTTCGGCTACCCCGGCTACCAGGGCGACCATACCCTAGGCCCGTTCGACCGGGAGGCGATCATAAAAACGGCCGTCGAGGTCGCCGAACGGGCGAAGGCGCACGGCGTGAAGACGGTGGTGGACGCCACGCCAAACGACTGCGGGCGCGACGCGGAGATGCTGCGCGAGATCTCCGAGCGGTCGGGCGTGCAGATCATCTGCTCCACCGGCTACTACTACGAGGCCGAGGGAGCGCCGGCCTACTTTAAGTTCCGCCAGGGACTCGGGACCGCCGAGGGTGAGATCGAGGAGATGTTCCGGGCCGAGATCTCGGACGGCATCGGCACCACCGGCATCAAGCCCGGCGTCTTCAAGCTCGCGACCAGCAAGGACGTAATCACCGACTACGAAGCGATGTTCTTCCGTCGCGCCGCGAAGGTTCAGCAGGATACCGGCCTCCCTATGATCACCCACACCCAGGAGGGCACGATGGCCCCCGAGCAGGCGGACCTGCTCCTCGCCGAGGGCGCCGACCCGAACCGCGTCATGATCGGCCACATGGACGGCAACACCGACATCGACTACCACCGGGCCACCCTGGAGCGCGGCGTAAACATCGCCTTCGACCGACTCGGCGTGCAGGGCATCGTCGGCATGCCGATGGACGAGGAACGCTACAAGATCATAGTCCCGCTGCTCGAAGATGGCAACACGGAGAACCTGATGCTCTCCCACGACACGGTAAACGTCTGGCTCGGTCGCCCGCTGGTCCTGCCGGACGCGGTCGCGAGCATCCTGGGCAACTGGCACATAACCCACGTCTTCGACAACGTGATCCCCATCCTCAAGGAATCCGGCGTCACGGACGAGCAGATAAACACCATCCTCGTGGACAACCCGAGGCGGCTCTTTGGCGGCTGAGGCGCCGGACCGGGATTTCGTGCTGCTCGGCATCAAATACGAGGCGGCGAAGGTCGGCGGTCTGGACGAGATGTCTCTCGCCGCAATCGCCAACGACATTCAGTCCGAAGTCGGCGAGTCGTGGGAGACGGACCCGACGGTGCTGCGCGGGCGCAACGCCGTGCGCGCCGAGCACGGCCTGCCCAGGATCGGGGAGCCGGCGCGTTCAGCGGCTCCACCTCCGACCCGGCGCTCCGTGCTACGCAGGATCTTCGGCAAATGGGCGTGATGCTGTACCGGGACTTCGCCACGCAGGAAGAACTCGACGCCCAGTACGACCTGACCCGCACCGTCCCGGACGTGGAAGCCTACTCAGCGTTCTACGACGAGCAGAGCGCGTCGGTTCGCGCGGAGTTCGACCACCGGCTCGGTGTGCCGTTCGGCCCGACGCTGGCCGAGCATGTGGACATCTATCCGGCGGGAGATGGAGCGCCGGTCTTGGTGTACGTTCACGGCGGTTACTGGTTCCGGCGCACGGGCCGGGAGTTCGGCTTCGTGGCGCGCGGGCCGGTGACGCGGGGCGTGGCGGCGGTGGTGACGAACTACGCGCTCTGCCCGGACGTAACGATGGATGAGATCGTGCGCCAGACCCGCGCCGCCGTCGCCTGGGTCTACCGCAACGCGCAGGACTTCGGCGGCGACCCGGATCGCATCCACGTCGCGGGCCATTCGGCCGGTGGACACCTGACGGCGATGCTGCTCTCCACGCGCTGGGAGGACGACTACGGCCTGCCGGCGGATATCGTGAAGAGCGTGACCGTGATCAGCGGTCTCTTCGACCTCGCGCCCTTTCCGTACACCCACCTGCAGCCGAAGCTGCAGTTGACCTGGGATCAAGTCACGAGAAACAGCCCCATCCTGCACATCCCGGCTCAGTCTCCGCCACTCCTCGTCGCTTACGGGGAGGACGAACCATCCGAGATGGTTCGCCAGTCGGAAGAGTACCTGGCGGCCTGGAAGTCCGGGGGGCTGGAGGGCGACCGCCTCGTTCTCTCCGGCAAGAACCATTACGACATCGTGGACGGCTTTCTGGACGCGGAGAGCCCGCTCTGTTCCGCGATTCTGAGGTGGATGGGCGTAGAATAAGAGCGGCTATAGAACACACTTCAGGAGGCGCGGTGACCATAGAGATGACGGGCGGTAAAATCGTCAACGAGCGCGGCACGGTCGTGACCTTTCGCCAGAAGTGCGAGGAGTGCGGCTACGTCTACGACTTCAACAAGACCACCATCGTACCCGCCTATGGTTCCCGTAAGGTCCGGGCGTTCACCTGCCCGGAATGCGGCAACTACCAGGAAGTCGAGGCGCGGCATTACAAACCGAATCCGTAATGAGCCCGCCGTCTCAGCGTCACGCAACCTACCGACGTTAACCGTCACATAGAGCCGGACGTGTGGCCTGGTGAGTTTTGACCTGTACGAACGTACATGCCGAAAATCGTCCTTTTGTATGGCGTGTTCGAGTCGTATCCTTGTAATGATATAGGTACGGAAGCTACCGGCGGAGGAGATCCGGCACCGCTCCAGTCCGCCGCGCTACGCGGCCAGGTTCTCGGAAAGCAGGAACAGGATGAACTACGAACTATCGACGATGATAGACCACGAGACGTCCGGCCGGCCCGGAGTTCGGAAGAAGGCAGATAGCCATTGCGTTGAACGAAGGGTCGTTTGATCTTGGAGTCCATCATCTCCGTATCCGGCCTCTCCAAGACCTACGCTTCCGGCTTGCGGGCGCTACAGAACA
Organism: uncultured Actinomycetes bacterium; assembly: GCA_937873125.1. Classification (GTDB taxonomy): domain Bacteria; phylum Actinomycetota; class Rubrobacteria; order Rubrobacterales; family Rubrobacteraceae; genus JACDDK01. Next base: position 8,766 of record CALMWA010000192.1, read on the forward strand.
TAAACCTGGACATCCACCGGGGTGAGATCTTCGCCCTGCTCGGCCCGAACGGCGCCGGAAAGACGACCCTGATCAACATCATCTGCGGCATCGTCAACCCGACGAAGGGCGAAGTCCTGGCCGGCGGCCACGACATCATCTCCGAATACCGGGCGGCCCGGTCCCTGATCGGGCTGGTCCCCCAGGAGCTTACGACCGATGCGTTCGAGACCGTCTGGGCCACCGTTAGCTTTAGCCGGGGGCTATTCGGCAAACCGAAGGACCCCGGATACGTCGAGAAAGTGCTCAGGGACCTGTCGCTGTGGGACAAGAAGGACAGCAAGATCATCACGCTCTCCGGCGGCATGAAGCGGCGGGTCATGATCGCCAAAGCCCTCTCGCACGAGCCGCGGATACTCTTTCTCGACGAGCCGACGGCGGGCGTCGACGTGGAGCTGCGCCGGGCGATGTGGGAGACGGTTCGCTCGCTGCGCGAAAACGGCGTAACCATCATCCTGACGACACATTACATAGACGAGGCCGAGGAGATGGCCGACCGGATCGGCGTGATCTCCGGCGGCGAGATCATCCTGGTCGAAGAGAAAACCGAACTGATGCGTAAGCTCGGCAAGAAACAACTGGCGCTGCAGCTGAACGACAGCCTCGGCGAGATACCGGACGAGCTCGCTGGCTACGACCTGGAACTCGCGGTGGACGGCAGCGAGCTGGTCTACACGTACGACACGCAGACCGGGCGCGCGGATATCACCGCCCTCCTCGCGGACCTGGGCGGAGCAGGCATCAAGTTCAACGATCTGCAGACGCGACAGAGTTCGCTCGAAGAGATCTTCGTCGATCTGGTAAAGGAGCGATAGTGAACTTTCATGCGATCCGCGCGATCTACATGTTCGAGATGGCCCGTACCTGGCGCACGGTGCTGCAGAGCATCGTCACGCCCGTTATCTCGACCTCCCTGTACTTCGTCGTCTTCGGCGCGGCGATAGGTTCGCGCATCACCGATATAGATGGAGTAAGTTACGGCGCGTTCATCGTGCCGGGTTTAATCATGCTCTCGCTGCTGACGCAGAGCATCTCGAATGCCTCGTTCGGTATCTTCTTCCCCAAGTTCACGGGTACGATCTACGAGTTGTTGTCGGCCCCCGTCTCCTACGTCGAGATCGTCATCAGCTACGTCGGGGCGGCGGCGACCAAGTCTATAATCCTCGGCCTGATCATCCTCGCCACCTCGGGACTGTTCGTACCGCTCGAAGTCGCGCATCCGCTGTGGATGCTCGCGTTTCTCGTGCTGACGGCTGTAACCTTCAGCCTCTTCGGCTTTCTCCTCGGCATCTGGGCCGAAGGCTTCGAGAAACTGCAGCTCGTCCCGTTCCTCATCATCACGCCCCTGATCTTCCTGGGCGGCAGTTTCTACTCCGTGGACATGCTGCCGCCGTTCTGGCAGACGGTCACCCTGTTCAACCCGGTCGTGTACCTGATCAGCGGCTTCCGCTGGAGCTTCTACGGTATCGCCGACGTGAGCGTCGGCGTGAGCCTCGCCATGACGGTCTTCTTCCTGGCCTTGTGCATGGGAGCGGTGTGGTGGATCTTCAAGACCGGCTACCGCCTGAAGACGTAAGACTCTAACGGCTCGCCGCTACGAAAGCGGCTTGCGGCTCTGCAGCCACGAGCACCACTCATCCACACCTTTACCCGTGCGGGCGCTGGTGAGGATGCGTTCGACGCCGGGGTTGACGGCGTCCAGGTTGGCCAGGAACAAGTCCAGGTCGAAGTCCAGGTGCTGTAGGAGATCCACCTTGTTGACGAGCACGAGATCCGCCGAGCGGAACATGAGCGGATATTTTAGCGGCTTCTCCTCGCCCTCGGTGACGGAGTAGACCATGACCCGCGCGTCCTCGCCAACCTTGAACTCGGCCGGACAGACCAGGTTGCCGACGTTCTCGATGACGAGGACGTCTATGTCGTCGAGGGGAAGTTCGGTGAGTCCGGAGCGGACCATATTCGCGTCCAGGTGGCACTCGCCGCCGAAACCGGGGTCGGTGTTGACCTGCACGAGCGGGACGTGGAAGCGCGCGAGCCGGTCGGCGTCCAGGGTGGTCTGCACGTCGCCTTCGAGGACGCCGAGACGGAGCTTGCCGCGCAACTTCTCCAGCGTACGCTCCAAAAGCGCCGTCTTCCCCGCTCCGGGTGAACTCATCATGTTTATAACGTAGTTCCCGGCGGTATCGAAGCGGTCACGGTTGGCTTGGGCGAGCGCGTCGTTGGCGTCGAGAACACTTTCCATGACCACTTTCTTGACGGCGGTGCGGTGCATCTCCTATGCCTCCTCCATCTCCAGCGACTCCACCATCAGCTCCTCACCCTCCACTATACGCAGGTCGGCGCTCCCGCACGAGTTACACAGCAGGGGGAAGGCGCCGAGCCGGCTCTCCACGCCGCAGCTCCTGCACCGGGCCGTCACCGGAACCTCCTCAAGCGCCAGCTTCGCGCCCTCGACCGGCGTGCCCTGCGCGACCAGCTCGAAGCTGAAGGCCAGCGCCGACGGGACCACCTGACGCAGATGTCCGACCTTCACGTAGACCTTCGTGACGCGCCGCCCGTTCGCGTGGTCGCCGGCGACCCGGACGATGGACTCGGCTATGGAGAGCTCGTGCAAGTTTCAGCCCAGTTCTTCGAGGAGGCCGCGAAGGACGTGGTAGATGGACGCCTGAACCTCCTGGATGCGCGGGATGTAGTCCGATCGGACGAGCAGTGCGTGATCCGCTAATCGCTCGCCGACGATCCTGCCGCCGTCATAACCCACGATGCCCACCGTCAGCAGACCGCGCTTGCGGGCCTCGGCGAGTGCGGCCAGGATGTTCGCCGACCCGCCGCTGGTCGAGATGCCCACGGCGACGTCCTCCGGGTGGGCGTGGGCGATCAACTGCCGGGCGAAGATGGCCTCCACCCCGATGTCGTTGGCGATGGCCGTGACGTTCGCCGGCTCCGCGGAGAGCGAGACGGCCGGAATGGTACTCATTCCCGGCGGCGGGTCCACGCAGTCGGCGGCGAGGTCGTTTGCGTCCGTCGCGGAGCCGCCGTTGCCGAATAGGATCAGCTTTCCCCCCGCCCGCAATCGCTCCGAGACGGCCACGGCAGTCTCGGCCACCGCCCCAGCCTCCGAATCGGCCGCCGCCGCGCGCAAACGGTTCGTCTCTCGGACCTTCTGCAGCATAGAGTCCTGTACCTCGCGCACGACCTCTTGCAGCGGCTGCTCCCCCTTGCCCAAAAACGGATACAGGAACGAGGAGTTGCCGACGTCGTGGCCCTGCTCGCGGTGTTCGAAGAAGACGTGAACCGTCTCCCAAAGGACATGATAAAGGACCTCGAAGACCTCCTGGGTAACGAACGGGTCCGCGTCCGGCGGCGCGAACGAGTACTCCCCCGCCTCCCCCGTCAGCGCGAACGTCAGCGCACCCCGCTCCCGTGCCGCCGTGAGCGCCCGTTCCACCGCCGCGTCCGGCTCCGGGAAAGCGAAGCCCATCACCATGTCTTCGGGCCGCAGCACCACGGGCAGCCGCTTCTCGAAGTCCGGGCCGAGATCCAGCGCCGGCAGGGCTCGCTTGCCCACGATCACCGGATGCACGAACTCCACCGAGACATGCTCTGCGTCCGACGCGGCGGAGCCATTCCCGAAAGCCAGCAGCCGCCCGCCCGCCAGGAAGCGCCGGGACATCTCGTGACAGGCTTCGGCTAATCGAGGAGCTTCTTGCTTGAAGTAGGACTCGAAGATAGCGTTGCGGCGGAGCAACTCCTCTCGGCTGTGGCTGACGAGTGTGCGGGCATCCACCGGTATCGCCCCGCTACCCTTCGGCTGTCGCCATTACTAATCTTCTACCTTCATTTTAGTCACGGAGATGCGCGAGAATCTGCAGAACACGAAAAACCGGAT
>CALMWA010000193.1 GCA_937873125.1 uncultured Actinomycetes bacterium
CGCCGTGACCGAGATGCCCCTAAAGCTAAAAGCCGTCATCGTGAGCGGGAGACCAATGGCCTGCCCAACGACCTGCGAGCGCTGGCTCCGGGCGTAGCGGGTGAAGTCCGGGATGTTGAGCGAGAGCGTGATCCAGTACCCCACGTTCGCCGCCAGGCTAGGCCAGAACAACGCCCAAAACGGCGCATTTCCTTCTTGAAGTCTGGCCGAGGTCGAGAACACGTTCCCGATCCCGCCGCCCGCGTAGAATCCCCAGATGAGCAGCGCGATGCCGCCGGCTATGAGGAGTGGCGCGGTGTAGGACTCGAACCACTTCACGCCCTCTATGCCGGTCAGGATGATCACGAGCTGCACCACCCAGAAGATGAAGAACGTGATGAACGAGTGCCCGGCCACGTTCGCCCATCCGCCCCAGGCCGCCGTTATAAGGGCGTCGAGGGCGAGACCGCCGATCCAGGTCTGAATTCCGAACCACCCGCAGGCGACCAGCGCGCGGGCCATCGCGGCGAAGTTCGCCCCGCGCACCCCGAAGGAAGCGCGGACGAAGACCGGGAACGGCACGCCGTACTTGGTCCCGGCGTGGGCGTTCAGGAGCATCGGGATCAGGACTATGAGGTTGCCCAGGGAGATCGTGAGCAGCGCCTGCCACCAGTTCATTCCGGCGGCGATGAGTCCGGAGGCCAGCGTGTAGGTCGTGATAACTATAGCCATCCCGATCCAGAGCGCCGCGATATTGTACGTGCTCCAGGTGCGCTCGTCGGGTCCGGTGGGCGCCAGGTCCTCGTTGTAGAGGCTGGAGGAGCTTACCTCGGCCTTTATCCGCGCCAACTCCGCCGGATCGCTGACCCCAAGCTCCCGATAATGTTCCCGATCCATAATCCTCCCTTCACTCGGAAGCTGTTAGCCGTCAAAGACCGGCTTTCAGCTCTTCCTGTCTACCGGCGGCTTGTATCTACTTCTTCGCCCACTCCATCGTCCGCACCGCGAGCCGGTGGAGAGCTTGCACGGACATCTCCAAGTCCTCCTCCGGTGTGTCCTCGTCCTTGGTGTGGCTCAAGCCTCGCAGGCTCTTGACGAACAACATCACCGTCGGCATCAGGCGCGCCATCTCGGCGGCGTCGTGCAGGGGTCCGCTCGGCAGCCGGTGCGAGCTGCCGGAGACCTCGTTACACGCCTCTTCGGCGAAGGCTATTAGCTCCTCGTCGAACGGGATCGGCTCTATCTCCCACACCTTCTCCCACTCGACGCTCACGCCTTCCTCCTCGGCTATGCGTTCGCTCGCCTCTTTCGCTTTGGCGAGCATGTCCGCGAGCACGCCGGCGTCGAGGGCGCGCTGGTCGAGCGACATCTCACACCAACCGTTGAAGGCCGTAACGATGGCCGGACGGACGTTCACGAACCCGGTCGTCGCCCGTACGTCGTCCCGGCTTGCGGCGTCGTCCCGGAAAGCGATCGCGGAGCGTGCCGCAGCGATGAAGGCGTCGCGTCGCACGTCCATCGGCGTGGAGCCGGAGTGGGCGTGCTGGCCGGTGAACCGGACGACGTGCCGCTTCACCCCGAACGTGCCCAGCACCGCGCCGAGCGGCAGGTTCATCCTTTCGAGCACCGGACCTTGCTCTATGTGCAATTCCAGATAAGCGACGGCATTCTCTAGCTGCCTGCCGGCCTCGTTCACCCGGTCGAGGTCCACGCCGTGCTCCGCTAGAGCATCCGGCAACGCCACACCATCCCTGTCTTTCAGGCCCCGCACGTCGTCTGGCTTCAGCGTACCGGCGGCGGCGCCCGACCCGAAGAGGCTGCGCCCGAAACGCGCGCCCTCCTCGTCGGCCCAGTCAACGAGCCGCAAGGTTACGGGCCGCTGCTGGGGTGCGAGCACGCGCATGACTTCCAGCGCGGCGATGGTGTTGAGGCAGCCGTCGAGCCAGCCGCCGTTCGGGACGGAGTCTATGTGCCCGCCGAGGAGGACCGTCTTCTCCGATTCACCGGGGGCGGTGGCCCAGAGGTTGCCGGCCTGGTCCGTCTGAATTTCGGTAACGCCGTCTATCTCCTCCAATTTGCCCCGCAGCCACTCGCGGGCCTTCGCCCACTCGTCCGTCCAGGCCACGCGGCGTGCGCCGTCGGGACCGCCGGTTAGATCGGCCAGCTCCTTCAGCTCCTCGACGGCGCGGCGGGCGTCTACCTGTTCGGCCTGCACTAGCCGACCTTCGCCGACGCGCCGATCTCCGCGAGAGCCTCCTCAAAGGCGTTCGCGGCCTCCTCGGCGGCCTCACGGGTGATTGTGAGCGGCGGGGAGATGCGGATGGCGTTCGCCCCTATGCCACCCTTACCGACGAGGACGCCCCGCTCCCGGCACGCCTGCATAAAGCGTACCGCCGCGGGCGGGTTGGGCTCGCCGTTCGGTCCGACCATTTCGAGGGCGAGCATCAGGCCGCGGCCCCGGATCTCACCGACGACAGGACTGTCTTTCGCCATCTTTACCAGGCGGTCCTTGAGATAGCCGCCCACCTCGTCGGCGTTCTTCTGGAGGTCGTTGTCCAGAATGTAGTTCAGGTTGGCGAGAGCGCCGGCGGTCGAGACGTGGTTGCCGCCGAAGGTGGCGAGGTGGAGCTTGCCGGAGATGGAGTCTATTATCTCGGCGCGGCCCATCACGGCGCCGATGGCGAGGCCGTTACCGAGGCCCTTCGCCATCGTGATCATGTCCGGCTCCACCCCGGACTCCCCTATGCCCCAGAAGTGCGCGCCCGTCCTGCCGAACGCCGTCTGCACCTCGTCGGAGATGTACAGGATGCCGGTCTCGTCCAGCACCTCCTTGACGCCCTGGATGTACTCCGGCGGCAGCTCTATGAAGCCGCCGACACCCTGGATGGGCTCGGCTATGAGGGCGGCGACATGGCCGGTGGTGGCGGTGCGGATCAGGTCCCGCAGGTCCTCGGCGCACGCCCTCACGAACTCCGGGTCGCCCTTCGCGTAGCCGCCGTAGATGGAGGAGTAGGAGTGGTGCGGAGGCATCGCGTAGGTAACGTCGAGGGCCGAGCGGCTCGTCGGTCGCCACGTGCTCTGGCCGGTTATCCCCATCGTGCCGAAAGAGCCGCCGTGGTAGGAGCCGCGCATCGCAAGGATCTCGCTAGAACGGCGGTGTTGAGTGGCGAACAGGAGCGCCGCCTCGTTAGCCTCCGAGCCGCTGTTCACGAAGAAGACCTTCTGGTCGCCGGAGATGGGCGACAGTTCGATCAGCTTCTCCGCCAGCTTGACCTGGTTCTCGATCAGATACAGCGTCGAGGAGTGCAGGATCTTCCCGGCCTGCTCCCTGACGGCCTCCACGATCTCGGGGATGTTGTGGCCGCTGATGGTGGTGACGATGCCGCCGAAGAAGTCCAGGTACTCGTTCCCCTCGGAGTCCCACACTTTGAAGCCCTCGCCGCGCGAGAGCTCCATCGGCTCCTCGTAATAGAGGGAGATCCACTCCGGGATAACCGCCTTGTGCCTCTTGAGTAGCTCGTCGGGATTCGTCATACCCGAGCCTCCAATCCCTTTGTCGCGGTAAAGCTCCGCTCGACGAACCTCCCCGAGCCCCGCTCTCCCACGATCTCACCGTCTTTATAGACCAGCCCGCCCCGCACGTACACGGAGGCCGGTCCACCGTGGAACTCCATCCCCTCGTAGGGAGTGTAATCCACGTTCCCGTGCCGGTTCCCTGCCGTAGCCGTGATGCTCAAGTCCGGGTCCCAGAGAACGATGTCCGCATCCGCTCCGGGGGCCAGCGTGCCCTTCTTCGGGTACGCCCCGTAGATGCGGGCTTGGTTCGTCGAGAGCACGGCGACGAACTGGTTCTCGGAGAGCTTGCCCTCGCGCACGCCGAGCGTCCAGAGCGTCATCGCCCGCTCCTCGGCGCCGGGCAGGCCGTTCGGGATGTTGACGAAGTTGTCCTTTCCGAGCTCCTTCTGGCCCTCGTAGTTGAACGCGCAATGGTCGGAGCCGAAGATCTGCAAGTCGCCGGTCTTTAGTCCGTTCCACAGCGCCGGACGGTTCGACGGGTCACGCAGCGGCGGCGAGCAGACATACTTCGCACCCTCGAAGCCTTCTTTTGCGAGATCCTCATATTCGAGGGCGAAGTACTGGGGGCAGGTCTCGGCGTAGACCGTCTGGCCGCGCTCGTGGGCGAGGTGGATGGCTTCCAGCGCCGGGGCGCAGGAGACGTGGACTACCAGGATCGGGGCTCCCGCGACCTCCGCGAGCCGGATAGCCCGGTTCGTCGCCTCCGCCTCGACCTCCGGGGGGCGGGTGAGGGCATGGAACTTCGGGGCGATATCGCCGCGCGCCAGCGCCTGCTCCTGCAGCTTGGAGATTACGTCGCCGTTCTCCGCGTGAACGAGGACGAGAACTCCCGCTTCCCTGGAGAGCTGCAACACCTCGAAGAGGTCGTCGTCTTCGGTGTAGAGCGGAGTTCCCTTGTAGGCCATGAATATCTTGACCGAAGCGACGCCCTTCTCGGCGAGGCTCGGCAACTCGGTCTTTATGTCATCGCGCAGGTCCGTTATGGCGACGTGGAAGCCGTAGTCTATGACGGCCTTTCCTGCCGCCTTCTCGGTCCACGTCTCGAAGGCTCCGGCGAGGGTGCCGCCTTCGGACTGGAGGGCGAAGTCTATGATCATGGTGGTGCCGCCCGCGGCGGCGGTCTCGGTACCGGTGGCCCAGTCGTCGGCGGTAACGGTACCGCCGAAGGGCATGTCCATGTGGGTGTGGGCGTCTATGAATCCCGGCATTATCAGCTTGCCGGAAGCGTCTACGGTCTCCGTGCCGTTGGTGTCGAGGTTCGTCCCGACGGCCACGATCTTTTCGTCCTCGACAAGTACGTCCGCCGGGTAGCTGCCCTCGGCGGTTACGACGGTCCCGCCGGTGAAAAGTAATCTGCTCAAGTCGCGCTCCTTTCCGCTAGGATCTATCTCCGATTGGAGTGGTCTCCCGCGCCGGCGCATCGGCGCCGCTCCTCTGTCCCTGAAGGACATAGTACAGGCTCCCGGCTACCGCCGCGCTCACGAAGAGCGAGACATCCGTGCCGTTGAAGTACTCCAGCATTATGGGACTGTAGAGCGGAATGCCAAGGACCTCGTTTGCTCCCGTGCAGTTCGTCATTGCGGCAGCCGCGAACCCGACCGAGTCCGGCGGCGATTCAGCCGCTTTCGGCCACCTGAGTTCGGGACGGCACGCTCGCTATGACTGGCCGATAGAGAGCTTGCAGAACTTTACAGGATTCGTGTAGAGTTACTTCAAATGATCGAAGCTGGAGGAACGAAGATGGTCCAAAATCCTAGATCGAAGGACCGTGAGGCTCTATCGCTCACCGAGTGCGTCGCATACGTGCTGGACGTCGAACCGTCAGAGGTTCCTGATGACGGTGGTGTCGCTTTGCGCCAGTGGCTCGCCCTCTCGAACGTCGGGTTGGTCCCCGTCGAGACGCCCGAGGACTTCGCGTGGCCGGGACACTTTCTTGGCCGGCGGCGTGAGTCGCGCACGTGGGCCGTGCTGTTTGGCGTCCCGCCGGGCGTAGTCTTCGACCCCATACCGGGCGCAACTGAGCCCATAGATGCCGCGTTCGTGCTGGCGGCGCACAACCTGCGGCGGGGTATCGGCTTTGATCCATCGCAGCCTTCGGAGCCGGGCGTCGTCGAGTTGATCTCGATCGCGAAAGAGGCCGAAGGACGTATGGTAGCCGTGCCGTCGGCCAAGACGCTGGCGGGACGCGGACTGGAGGGCGACCGGTACGCGCGCGGCGCCGGCACGTTCTCGGACCCAAACGGCCGCGGCTACGATCTCACGCTAGTCGAAGCCGAAGCTCTGGAAGAGCTAGCCGCAAGCGGCGTAGAGATAGCGCCATCCGAAGCGCGGCGCAACCTCGTGGTGCGGGGTGTCGCGCTCGACGATCTCATCGGGAAGCGGTTCCGCGTCGGTGAAGTCGAGTGCTTCGGCCAGCGCCGCTGCGAGCCGTGCGCGCACCTCGAAAAGCTAACGCGGCCAGGCGTGTTGCGCGGGTTGGCGCATCGCGGCGGGCTGCGCGCCGACGTACTTTCCAGCGGTGAGATCCGGGTCGGAAACCGCGTCGAGGCGTTACCGTAGCTTGCGCCAGCGAGTTACAGGACTAACTCTTCGGCCAGCGAAGCTTCGGGATGACGCGCTCCCCATACGTGCAGATAGACTTATCTTAGCCGCAACGTAGTTACGCACTACAGATCGAGAACCATTTGAGGGCTACTATCATTAGATGCCACCTCTTTGAATAGAATTTCTTCTAACGATACGGACCTAACGATTTCTTGCCACTCTACTATAGTAAGTAGGTTTCCGAGGTCAGCTTCGACACGGCTCAGTAGCGAATATCTATCGGTTCGTTCGAGCAATGCTTTGAGATCGATGCGTTGTAAAAGTTTCTTGGTAATTGGCCGCTTCGAGTCAAAGAATATCATCGACTGGATCAACTCAAGACACGCAGGAGCGTTCAGCAATCCGCTCAACAGAACTGCTTGTTCAGGGGAGCGGCAAGAAACGAAGTAGCATGTGTCGTCGAGCATCACAGGACGCCCTTCCACGGGACCAATCGCCCTAAACTTTGGGGTCTTATGCAACCCAGAGACACCAACTTTATAGAGACTGAAGGAGTAGTTTCCGATTCCGAACATCGCAAAAGAAGATTTGTTTCGATAGATTGAAGACTTTCTGCGCTCGAACACATCTATATGAGTCGTGAGGTAGTCCCATAACCGTGGTGCGCTCCACTCTAGTTGATTTGTACTTTCGTTGAGTGTTTTCTGGGTGACTATTACATACTTTTGCGGCTTCGCTTGATGGAACAGATCCGAACTTTTGAGCAAAGGATATATGTGCTCGGATTCGACATCGATGGTTTCACCTAGTTTGTTCCTCAAACTTCCCGAACCTTCGTAACCAAGTTCCATTACCGAAGCGGCATCGTGCTTAAGTCCTTGGCGCCAGGTAACGGGACAAACTCCATCGGCGAAGGCTGAACGCTCGTGCGCTTCGACATCCGCAACCAACTGTCCATTCACGAAACCCATAATGGACTCTGGTTTACTAGCGTGGAGATCCGAGAACACCTCCGCTTCGTAGCGGCGTTCTCCAGGTCCGACATCCACACGAAAAAGACAAGCTTCTACGGAGGCCTTGAACCATTTTTTGGCATCAATCTTTCTAATGGATGCGTGGGTGATGGGCAGAGCGGCGTCGAATGCGAATCGCAAGACGTTACGTGCTACGGCAGTCTTACAGAGCAAGGCTATCGTTGCCTGCTCAGGAGCAAGATCTCTTATCAGTTTTAGCCAAACGTACTCCGCGATATCGAAGTTGGAACTGCCTGTAAGTGCGTCTATGCCCCGCAGTTTCTTCAGGTTCGTTTTGTTGGGCAAATTATCGCTTCCAAGAGTGCCCAACTCCGCATTCGTAACCCACGGTGGGTTTCCTACTACCAGAAGAGGTCCGGTGTTTTTCCACTGCACACCATTATGAAGATCCAGATCAAATACATTTGCCTTCTTGACAACGACACGGGGCGCCGAAGGATGCTCCAGTGCTCTTCGAGCTTCCTCGAAATGAACGGATTGTAGTTCAATCGCCTGAATCTCTGAAGGTGGTGCGGGAGAGCCAAGCAAGCCACGCACGAAGTTTCCACGCCCACAGGTCGGTTCGAGCACCCTAGGCCATTTCTCACCGATGGGGCCGAGACACTTGAGTATCTCGGAAACAAGAGCTGGAGGTGTTTGGAAGTCGCCAAAATCCCTAAGCAAGTAGATCCTCGATTCCCTCCGTAGCGCCGGCAGAAGCGTAGTCAATGACTCTGCGGTACTGCAGCCTCCACTGCAATGCATTCGAGATCGTAAGATATCCTAACTCTGGGTTTGACCCGCTTTCGCGGACCGATCAGAGTTAAGCGATCAGGTTCTGTGAAAGGGGTCGAAGATGGGCAACAG
>CALMWA010000194.1 GCA_937873125.1 uncultured Actinomycetes bacterium
TGCAGGCGCACGAACATGTTGGAGACCGAAGCCGGAGAGACCAGGAGCCTGTCCGAAACTTCCTTGGTAGAGGCGGTCCCCGTCCCTCCGAGATCCCATATGGCTTTTACGTAATCCCCCACCGAAGAAGAGAAAGGTCTGTCTAACAGGAAATTCGACATCTGAGACCAGCATTATAGACCATTAGATCCTCCACAAACGAATATTACTCTTGATTATTAGTGATGATTACATATAAGATAAGGCCAACCTAAAAATACTGAAGGGTGGCTGTTATGGCAACGCGGGCTTGGATCTCATATTTGGCAGGGGCACTTTCGTTGGTCGCTGCGCTGGCCCACTTCTGGGCGATGCCCGAACATTTCGAGGAGTGGTGGGGCTACGGGATGTTCTTTCTAATGACGGCCCTCGCTCAGGGGCTCTACGCTTCGGTGCTATTGCGGTGGCCGGGCCGGACGTTGCTACTGCTCGGTATCGTGGGCAACCTCGCGATCATCGCTCTCTATATAGCGACGCGCACGGTGGGAGTTCCGTTCTTCGGGCCTCACGCCGGGGAGATCGAGGGGATAGGGGCGGTAGACCTGGTGGCGACGGGTGCGGAAGTGGCGCTAGTCATCGCGCTGGTGGCTCTGTTGCGGCCCGTCCGGCTCTCTAAGACCCCAGCGTTGGTCCGGGAGTCGAGATTGACCGAGGCAGGAAACGGTCTATCGCGACGGGACTTCCTGCGGGCGGCGGGGGTGGTTGGCGCCGTGGGCGTCTCCGGCGGCGCTCTGGGTTTGCGGGCCGCCGGTGGTGTGGGAGCCCTGGGGGCCGCCGGCGGGGCGTTGGGTGTCGGCGCGAGCCCGGCGGCCGGGCAGGAGAGCACCGGTAGCGGGATGAAAGGGATGAAACATGGAGGGGACTTAGGACAGGGAGGGGTAGGGGAGGTCGACATTTCGCGGTTCGACCCGATGAAGTTCTTGAGAAACTTCTACTGGGGAGAGGAGCGGCAAGAGAACGGCAGGACGGTCCGCGAGTACGAGATGGTGGCCGAGGAGATCGAGATAGAGGTCGCCCCGGGGGTCTTCTACCCGGCGTGGGCGTACAACGGGCAGGTGCCGGGGCCGACGATAAGGGCGCGGGAAGGCGACCGGATGCGCGTCGTGTTCAAGAACCGGGGGACGCACCCGCACACCATCCATTTCCACGGCATTCACCCGGCGAAGATGGACGGGGCGTTCGAGTTGGTCGGCCCGGGGCAGGATTTCGTCTACGAGTTCGACGCCGAGCCGTTCGGGTGCCACCTCTATCACTGCCACGTCCCACCCTTACGCAAGCACATCGAGAAGGGGCTCTACGGGGCGTTCATCATAGACCCCAAGGAGGCCCGCCCGCCCGCCGACGAGATGGTGATGGTCATGAACGGTTTCGACACTAACTTCGATGCCGCAAACGAGGTTTACACCGTCAACGGGGTGGCCTTCTACTACCAGCGCAACCCGATAAAGCTCAAGAAGGATGAGCTGATCCGGGTGTACCTGATCAACATAACGGAGTTCGACCTCATAAACAGCATGCACGTACACGCGAACTTTTTCGACTACTACCCCACGGGGACGAGCCTGAAGCCCGCGGAGCTCACCGACACGAAGATGCTTGCTCAGGGTGAACGCGGGATCATGGAGTTCACCTACGGCCGTACCGGGACGTTCATGTTCCACGCCCACGTCAACGAGTTCGCGGAGCTCGGCTGGCTGGGCCACTTCCAGGTGGAGGAGTAAGGAATGGAAAGAGACCTAGCAGTGGGAACGAAGCACAAGGGACGTGGGCCGGGCTGGGTGATTCTGGGGCTCCTACCGCTTCTGGGGTTGGGGGTGCTGCTGGCGTTCATCGTGCTCAACGGGGCCGGGGTGGCGCGGGACGGCCTACCGCCCGTGGAGGACCTGACCGTCGAGCGGGTGGCCCTGCCGACGGAGAACGAGTTGGTCGTCAAAGTCACGAACGGCGGCCCCGACCCCGTCACGATAGCCCAGGTCAGCGTGAACGACGCGCTGATCTCGGGGTTCCAGATGGAGTCGGGGACCAGGATCCCGCGCCTGGGTTCGGCCGACATAACCATTCCCTACACGTGGGTCGAGGGCGAGGTGTACGCCATAACCCTCATCTCCTCCACCGGGACCACCTTCGAGGCGGAGGTACCCGTGGCGGTGCTCACGCCCGGCTTCTCGGGAGCGACCCTCCTGCAGTACGCGCTCATCGGCTTCTACGTCGGGGTGGTGCCGGTGTCGCTGGGACTACTGTGGTATCCGTTCCTCCGGCGCGTCGGCGCCTCGGGCATGAACTTCATTTTGGCCCTGACGGTCGGACTCCTGGTCTGGCTGGTGGTGGACGGGTTGCTTGAGGCCGTAGAGCTTGCCGGACAGTTGCCGGGGGTGTTCTCCGGGGTCCCGATGGTGTTGCTCGTGGCCCTGTTGACGCTGCTCGGGCTCCTGGGGACGGAGCGTCTCTTCAGGCGCGGGCGGGAAGAGGCGAGCCGGCTCGGCACTTCCTACCGCATAGCCTCCGGGATAGGGCTGCACAACCTCGGTGAGGGTCTCGCCATCGGGGCGGCGTTCGCCCTCGGGGAGGCGGCTCTTGGGACGTTTCTGATCATCGGTTTCACCCTGCACAACATCACCGAGGGCGTCGGTATCGCCGCCCCCATCCTCAAGGAACGGAGGCCGAGCCTCTGGCATTTCGCGGGGCTGGCGCTCATCGGGGGAGGTCCGGCCATCGTGGGGACCTGGATCGCCGGTTTCGCCTACTCGAACCTGCTCTCGGCCCTCTTCCTGGCCATCGGGGTCGGAGCTATCCTGCAGGTGATCTACGAAGTTTCACGGCTCCTCTTGAAAGACTCGGAGAGGACGAAAGCGCCCGCGCTGTCGGCGCCAAATTTGGGCGGGTTCGCGGCCGGCATCGCGGTTATGTATGTGACGGCGCTGCTGGTCAGCGTTTAGAAGATAGTCACTGGAGAACGGGCTAAGCTCCCGTTCGTGGGCATCGGCTCATCGAAGCCGTTCCGCCTTCACGGTGTGGAAGACGCGAACCGGTTCGCTGGAGCAGTCAGAAACATCTTTTAGGTCTGCTAGACTTCATGATTAGCTAAGGTTAAAAATGTCCGAAACTGTCAGCGAAGAGGTTTGTGTGAAAGAACGTTCCGACGGGTTTATCGAAGGAATAGAGGGAGTTTTACCAGGTGAGAGCGCGACGGCGCGGGCGGCGCACGAATCTCTGAAGGGGGATCGTCGGGGTTTACGGAAACTGTGGCCGTTTCTGGGTCCGGCGTTCATCGCGGCTGTCGCTTACGTGGATCCGGGAAACTTCGCGACGAACGTCTCGGGCGGTGCCCAGTTCGGCTACCTGCTGTTGTGGGTGGTACTCAGCGCGAACCTGATGGCTATGTTAGTCCAGTCCATGTCCGCCAAGCTGGGGATCGCGACGGGCAAGAACCTGCCGGAGGTGTGCCGGGAGCGGTTCTCCAGACCTGTCGCTTTCCTGTTGTGGATACAGGCCGAGATCATCGCGATGGCTACCGACCTGGCGGAGTTCCTCGGGGCGGCTCTGGCGTTGAACCTGCTCTTCGGCATCCCCCTGTTCCCGGCGGGCCTGCTCACCGGATTGGGCGTCTTCGGCATACTCGCTTTGCAGAGGCGGGGTTTTCGGCCGCTGGAGGCGGTCATCTCTTCGATGGTCGGGGTGATCCTCGTCGCCTTCGCCTTCCAGACCTTCTACACCCAGCCCGAGGCGGATCGTGTCCTGGCTGGGCTCTTCACGCCGGGGTTTGCCGGGACCGAGAGCGTCCTGCTCGCCACCGGCATCCTGGGAGCGACGGTGATGCCGCACGTGATCTACTTGCACTCCGCCCTAACTCAGCGCCGGGTCGCGGGCAGGACCGAGGAAGAGAAGAAGAGGATCTTCCGCTTCGAGTTGGTGGATGTGGTGCTAGCCATGGGCATCGCGGGGGTCATCAACATAAGCATGCTGAGCATGGCGGCGGCGGTCTTTTACTCGCGCGGCCTGACCGGCGTCGCGGACATAGACGTAGCCTTCCAGCAGCTACGCGTCCTGGAGGGCAACACGACGGCTATCCTCTTCGGGGTGGCCCTGCTGGCGAGCGGCTTCTCCAGCTCGTCAGTGGGCACGATGGCCGGTCAGGTCGTCATGCAGGGTTTCATAAACCGTCGGATACCGCTGTTTCTCAGGCGGGCGATCACGATGGCGCCGGCCCTGATCATACTGGGTATAGGCGTCAACCCGAGCCGCTCGCTGGTCCTGAGTCAGGTCGTGCTCTCGTTCGGTATCCCGTTCGCGCTCATTCCCCTTCTCATCTTCTGCCGCAACCGGAGCTTGATGGGCGCGCTGGTCAACCACCGTCTGACGACCAGCGTGGCCACGCTGGTCGTTACGCTGATCGTCTCTTTAAACGTGTTCCTGCTCTACCGGACGTTCTTCGGCTGACGAAAGGAGACCTCATGTCCGCAGAATGGTTCTTGTCGGCGGTGATCTCGGTTCTCGGGTTCACGCTGTTCGGGCACTTCGAGGAGAAGACGCCCAAGTGGAGGCGGCTGTCGAAATGGGCCGCCTACTACGGGATGACCGCCTTGATCAGACGCAAGCCGGGCCGCCCGTGGACCTTCGCCTGGATACTGGGTTGGCCCACCCTCGGCTTTGTCTTCCATCTCTGGTGGTGCCGGAGGAACGGCATAAACCCCCTCACGGCCGAACCCAAAGTCAGATACTACGAGCTCAGGGGCTGGTCGCGGTAGTCTGGTAGCCGCGCGGTAGGGTTACTTGGGTTTGGAGGTGGGCTCGTCGAAGGCGGCAGCGGTCCGCGAACACCGCAAGCTGCTGGACGCGATGCTGACGTTCGCGTCGGGGGCCATGACCTTCGTCGCCGGGGAGCTGGCGCCGGAGGCCAAGCGCGGCATCCCGGACATAGCCGCCATGCCCGTCATGGCCGGTTTCGCCGTGATGATGACGCTAGGCCAACGGTTAGAGCGGGAGCGGCCCCTGCCCTATACTGCTGGTGTGGATGGGAAAGGTAGAACCAGTAAGGGCGCACGCCTGGAGACGCCAGAGGCCGATGGTTAACGCTCCGAAGACCTCCAGGGTGGCGGTGTGGGCGTGGGTGCTCTACGATTTCTCCAACACCATCTTCTCCGTCACCGTCCTCACGTTTTTCTTTCCGTTGTGGATCGAGGAGCAGGTATCGGAGGGAGCCCTCCTATCGGGCGCCGGGCTCGTAAACGGCGCGACGGCCCTCTCGGCGCTGTTCGTCGTGGTGAGCGCGCCGCTCATGGGGGCGTTCGCCGACCTGCGGCAGCGGCGGGTGCCGTACCTGATCCTGCTGACGGTCATCTCGGTCGTCCTTACGGCAGTGTTGGACGTGGCGGGCGGTATTTTCGTCGGGCTCGCGCTCTTCGTGGCGGCGGATGTCGCCTACCAGTCGGCGCTCGTTTTCTACAATGCGCTCTTGCCGGGCGTCTCCGCAGGGCGGGGGGCCGGCAAAATTAGCGGCTACGGCACTGCCGTCGGATATCTCGGAACCATCCTCGCTCTCGTCGTCCTCACGTACTTCGTCAGCAACGGCGAAACTATCAGGGCGGTCCTCGGCCCGCTCGGAGGCTGGCTGGAGACCGGCGGGACGGAGTACTCGAACGCTTTCCTGCCCACGGCCGTCCTGTATCTCGTCTTCAGCTTGCCGGCGTTCTTTCTGGTGCCGGACCCGGTCGTGCGCGCGCCCCGGCCCGTTGCGCTCGGCGCGGCCTACCGGGACGTGATGACCACGGTCAGGAACCTGCGTGGGTACGCGGGAGTCGGGACGTTCATCCTGGCGACGGTCCTGTACACGGACGCCGCCAACACCGCCATCGCCAACATGGCGCTCTACGGGCGGGTCGTCTTCGACATGGACGACACTGGAATCCGCAACCTGCTGCTCTTCTCGACGGTCTTCGCGGTCGTGGGATCCACGGCGGCCGGGTTCCTGACGGATAGGATCGGGCCGAAAAAAACCCTTCTCGGGGTGCTGATGCTGTGGATGGTCGCCATCACGCTCTCGGCGGCGGCGCTCGGGGCATGGATGCTCTTTGTCGCCGGCCCCATCGTCGGGATTGCCCTCGGCGGGATGTGGACCGTGGGACGGGTGATGCTCGTCGCGCTCTCGCCGCCGGAGAAAGTCGGGGAGTTCTTCGGACTCTTCTCGCTGGCCGGCAAGGTCTCGGCCGTCTTCGGTCCGGCGCTCACGGCGGTGTTGCTGTTGGTGTTCGGCGGCGGCGGCCTCGGATACCGGGTCTCCATCGGCTCGCTGGCCGTCATAATGGCCGGCGGCATCTACTTCCTGCTGCGCGTTCCCGACGCGCGTCCCGGAAGGATCGTCGAGAAGTACAGCGCAGAGAGCGAGCCCCCAACCGAAAAGGCCGGTGCCGTTGATACCTCAGCATAGACACCAGAGGAGGTCCGTGCAATGAAAACCGTCGCGCTGCGGGGGAAGGTGGTAACGGACTACGAGGTCTGGCCGGAGGCGACCGTCCTGATCGAGGGCGGCTCCATCCGCGATGTCGGCCGCGACGAGTCGCTCGCCGCCGAGGCCGAAGAGGTCCACGACTACGGAGACTCGCTCCTCGTTCCGGGCTTCGTGGATCTGCAGGTCAACGGCTCCTTCGGGGTGGACGTGGCGAGCGAGCCCGAGCGTCTCCCGGAACTCTCAGAGAAGCTCCTTCAGACCGGCACGACCTCCTATCTGCCGACCGTGATCTCCTCCCTCGAATCCCTTTACGAGAACACTCTCCCGGCACTGACGGCCGGGATCGGTGGCCCACCCTCCGGCGCCGAAGCTCTGGGCGTTCACCTCGAAGGACCATTCCTGAACCTGAAGAAGCGCGGCGCCCACGCCGCCTCCCACATCAGTCCGCCCGACGCGGCCCTGCTGGAGCGGCTCCTTGACCTGACCCCCGTGCGGATGCTCACTCTCGCCCCCGAGCTTGACGGTGCTGAAGACCTGATGGCGCGGGCGTGCGACCGGGGCGTCGCCGTCTCCGCCGGACACTCCGACGCGCCCTTCGAGGTCGCCTACCGGGCTTTCGACCACCAAGTCTCCTGTGTGACACACCTCTTCAACGCCATGAGCCCGCTGCACCACCGGGAGCCCGGCATCCCCGGCGCCGCCTTCGCCCACCCGCTCGTCGTCTGCGGCCTAATTCCCGACGGCCTGCACGTACACCCCGAGATGGTGGGGCTGGCGTTCAGGATGCTCGGCCCGAACCGCGTCTATCTCACCACCGACGCGATGGCCGCCGCCGGAATGTCCTCCGGCGAGTACCGGCTCGCCACCCGGACGGTCTACCTGGAGAGCGGCGTCCCGCGGCTCGGCAGCGGCGCCATAGCCGGCAGCGTCCTCACCATGAACGAGGCCTTCCAGAACATCCTCGCTTTCACCGGATGCACCGTCCCCGAAGCCGTCCGCATGGCCTCCACCACGCCCGCCAGGCTTATCGGCGAGGGCAAACGCAAGGGACGCCTCGTCCCCGGCTACGACGCCGACGTGGCCGTGATCTCCCCGGGCTACACCGTCGAGACCGTCTGGCGCGCGGGGCGTCAGGTCTACACCCCGGAGACGACCGGATGAAGCGGGACATTAACGGTGTAACCGTCGAGTGCGTCCAGGGAGACATAGCCGGACAGCGGGACGTGGCGGCCGTCGTCAACGCGGCGAATGCGGAGCTGATGCCCGGCGGAGGCGTCGCGGGCGCCATCCACCGCACCGCCGGACCGGGGCTGGCCGAAGAGTGCCGGCCGCTGGCCCCGATCCATCCCGGAGAGGCTGTAATAACCGGCGGCCACAACCTTCCGAACCGGCACGTGATTCACACCCTCGGCCCCGTCTACGGCCAGGACCGTCCGGAGGCGGACCTGCTCGCGAACTGCTACCGCAACTCACTAAACCTCGCCGACGAGCACGAAATAGAGTCCGTCGCCTTTCCGGCCATCTCTACCGGCATCTTCGGCTACCCCGTCGAGGACGCGGCGGAGGTCGCGCTGCGGACGGTGCTGGAGGAGACGGAGAGGCTTCGGAACGTGCGCCTGGTCCGGTTCGTGCTGCATGGAGAGCGCGACCTCCAAGTCCACGAAAGAGTTCTCTCCGCGTTGGCCTGAGTCGTTCCGCGATCCGAGGCCGGATATAAGCGAGAGTTCAGTCTCTCGGCGGCGCGACCATCACGAAGACCCCTATGACCGCGAGCAGCGCTCCCAGAATATCGTACCTGTCGGGTCGGAAACCGTCGACGAGTATCCCCCAGGCCAGCGCGAGGGCGATGAAGATGCCGCCGTAGGCGGCGTAGACCCGTCCGAACTCGGTTATGGGTTGCAGGGCGGCGACTACGCCGTAGAGAGCGAGGACCGCCGCGCCGAGCAGAGCCCACGCCAGCGGTTTGCTCTCGCGTATCCAACCCCAGATCAAATACCCACCGCCGATCTCGCAGAGTCCCGCCAGGACAAATAAACCCCCGATGACTGCCAGTTTCAGCATGCTCTTGCTCCTCTCAGGACGTTTCCCGGAATGTTCTCATCTTTGAGGAGCCCGGCGAGCGAAGATCCAAGGCTGTTCTACGTGAAGACCAGCCTCCTAAACGACGCCCTCCGCCCGCAGGACGGTCACTGCCGCTTCGTCGTAGCCGAGATCCGAGAGTATCGCGTCGGTATGCTGTCCTACGCTGGGAATTGGGGCCATCACAGGCTCGGCGCCGCTCATCGTCACCGGCGGCCGAAGGGCGCGTATGGGGCCAACCGGAGTATCCACCTCGCGCCAGCGGTTGCGGGCTTCGAGCTGTGGGTGATCTACGAACTCCTGAACGGTGTTCATCCGCGCGTTGGCGATCCGCGCCGCATCCAGACGATCGATTATGCGGTCGGCCTCGAAGTTCTGAAATACTCCCTCGATTATCGCGCGTAGCTCCTCGACGTTGGCCACTCTCTTCGAGTTGGAGTTAAACCGCGCGTCGGTCGCGACGCCGGGCTGTTCGAGGACCATCTCGCAGAAGTGGACCCACTCCCGCTCGTTCTGAATGCCCAGGAAGACGACCTTACCGTCCCCGGCGGTGAAGGGACCGTAGGGGGCAATGGCGGCGTGGCTGGCCCCGGACCTCGGCGGCTGGCTTCCGCCATAGGCGGTGAAGTAGGCCGGAAACCCCATCCACTCGCCGAGCGCTTCGAAGAGAGACACCTCGAAAGCCGCTCCCTCTCCCGTCTTCTGGCGGGTATAGAGAGCTGTGAGGACACCTGTGTAGGTATACATCCCGCATGCTATGTCGGCTATAGACACTCCCACCTTCGAGGGGGTCTCCGGCGTACCGGTTATGGAGATCAGCCCGGTCTCGCACTGGAGGAGCAGATCGTATGCCTTCTTGTCCCGGTAGGGTCCAGAGGAGCCGTAGCCGGAGATGTTGCAGACGATGAGTTGCGGATAATCTTCTCTGAGCCTGGCCGCTCCGAACCCCAACCGGTCTACGGCGCCGGGCGCCAGGTTCTGGATGAACACGTCAGCGTTGGCGAGCAGATGGTTCAGGATGTCTTTCGCCTCGGGGTGCTTCAGATCGAGGGTGAGGGACTCTTTGGAGCGGTTGAGCCACACGAAGTGGCTTGCCAGGCCATTGACGGTTTCGTCGTAGCCGCGGGCGAAGTCCCCGATGCCGGGACGCTCTATCTTTATGACTCTCGCGCCGAGGTCGGCGAGCTGGCGGCTCGCGAAGGGGGCGGCTACCGCCTGTTCCAGGGAGACGACGGTTATTCCTTCGAGCGGTAGCATCCTAGAACGACCTCGGCAGTCCGAGGACGTGCTCTCCTATGTAGGAGAGGATCAGGTTGGTGGAGATGGGGGCCACCTGGAAGAGCCGGGTCTCGCGGAACTTGCGCTCGACGTCGTACTCGGCG
>CALMWA010000195.1 GCA_937873125.1 uncultured Actinomycetes bacterium
GAGGGCCTCATCCACGTGTGGCACCAGTTCGCGGGGATGATCCCGGAGGGCACGGACTCGGTGCGCGACGTCGGGGATTGGGTCGCGGCGCGGACCGGCGGTGGGCAGTGAGCGACGTGCTCGTGAGCCAGGACGGCCACGTCGGCGTGGTCGAGCTGCGCCGGCCGCCGCACAACTTCGTCGACCCCACAGTGCTGCGTGCGCTGGCCGACGCCGTCGAGTCGCTCGACGGCGACCCCGACTGCCGGGCGATCGTGCTGGCGGCGGAGGGCAAGTCGTTCTGTGCCGGCGCCAACTTCGCTGCCGGCGGTTCCGTCGACGAGGACGGTGGTGGCGGTGGCGACTTCCGCTCCAGTGCGCGCCGGTTCTACGACCAGGCGCTGCGCCTGTTCGGTGCGGCCACGCCGGTGGTGGCGGCGGTCCACGGTGCGGCGGTGGGCGGGGGCCTGGGCCTGGCCCTGGTGGCTGACATGCGGGCGACCTGCCCCGAGGCCCGGTTCACCGCCAACTTCGTCAAGCTCGGCATCCACCCGGGGTTCGGACTCAGCGTGACTCTGCCCGAGTTGCTCGGCCCGGCCCGGGCCGCCGACCTGTTCCTCACCGGCCGCCGCGTCGGCGGCGAGGAGGCTCTGCGGATGGGGCTGGCCGACCGCTGCGTCCCGGCGGCGTCGGTGCGCGCCGCCGCCGTCGAGCTGGCCGACGAGATCGCGGCCGCTGCTCCCCTGGCCGTGGCCGCGGTGCGGGCCACGCTGCGTCGCGGCCTGGTGGGCCGGGTTCGGTCCGCCCTCGACCACGAGCTCGAGGAGCAGGCCCGCCTCGTCGCCACCGACGACGCCCGCGAGGGCATGTCCGCCGTGTTTAGCCGCCGCCATCCCACCTTCCACGGTCGCTGACCGCGGCGGGGGTCAGACGGTGATGCCGTAGAGCGCGGCGCAGTTGTCGTGCAGGATCCGATCCTTCTGCACCTCGGTCAGGTGCCGGGTATGGGTGGCCAGCATCTCCTGGGACCACGGCCAGGTCGAGTCGGAATGGGGGAAGTCGTTGGCCCACATGAGCCGCTCGTCGTTGAGCAGGTCGGCCACCTGGAAGGCCACCCAGTCGTCCTGGAACGTGGTGTACACGCACTCGCGGAAGTACTCGCTCGGCAGCCGGGTCAGCTCCGTGCCGGTGAGCCAGTGGCGGTGGCGCTTGTAGGCGTGGTCCATTCGGTACATGTAGTGGGGCACCCAGCCTGCGTCGGCCTCCACGCAGACGATGCGCAGGTCGGGGTGGCGCTCGAACACGCCGCCGAAGACCATCGTGCCCATCACGTCCTGGTTGGCCCGGATGATGCTCATGAACCCGTTGAGCTTGGGGCCCCGCACGGGCGACGTGTCGCGCGTCGTCAGCACGTGGAACGACAGCGGCAGCCCGAGGCCGATCGCCGTTTCCCAGAACGGGTCGTAGTCGGTGTGGTCGTAGTCCTCGTGGCCCGGGGTGCCGGGCATCATCACGCCGCGCAGCCCGAGGTCCTTGATCTCGTGCAGGTCGTCGATGCCCTCGGCCGGCGTGCGCATGGCTGTCTGGCCGATGCCGATGAGCCGGTCGGGGTGGGCGCCGCAGTACTCGGCCATCCACCGGTTGTAGGCCTGCATGGTCGCCCGCTTGTAGTCGATGTCCTTGTGGTTGCACAGCGCCATGCCGACCGTCGGGTAGATGACCTCGGCGGCCACGCCGTCGCGGTCCTGGTCGGCCAGGCGGGCTTCGGGGTCCCACCCGCCCCGGTGCAGGTCCTCGAACTTGACGCCGAACGTGCGCAGCTCCTCGGCCTGCTTGCCGGCGGCCGCCACTAGCCCCATGGGCACCGGCACCTTCATCCCCGGGATGTGGAAGATGTCGCCCAGGTTGTCGTCGTGCACGATCCGGGGCGCGTCGTCGCGGTACTTCGGGTCGATGCGCGACAGGTAGGTGTCGGGCGGCTCGGTCACGTGGCTGTCGGCGGAGATCACGGACGTCGGCATGGGCGCTCCTGTCTCATGTTCAGGTCATGACGACCGAGGCGCGCGTCACGCGCCCGGCATCCTGGTCGGTGAAGGCGTCGTCGATGGCCTCGAGCGGGTAGTCGGCCAGCACCTGGTCGAGGGGCAGCTCGCCTACGTGGCGCCCGAGGAAGGCCAGGGCCAGCTCGAGGCTGCGGGCGTCGTAGGACGCGACTGCCTCGACCCGGATGTTGCGCATGACGAGGAGCCCGGGATCGACGGCCACGGTGCTGCCCAGGTAGAAGGTCCCGATCTCCAGGTAGCGGCCGCCCAGGGCGACCATCTGCAGGCCCTCGGCCATGGCGTCGGCCCGGCCCACCAGCTCGCAGACGACGTCGGCCCCGCCGCCGGTGAGCTCGCGTATCCGGGCCACGCGATCCTCGGGCGTGGTGACCTCGCGCATGTCGACGACCTCGTCGGCTCCCATGGCCCGGGCCAGGGCCAGCCGTTCGGGCAGGCCGTCGATGACGACGACCTGGGACGCGCCCCGGTCGCGCGCGACGGCGGTGGCGTAGATGCCGAGCCCGCCCGCTCCTTGGATCACGACGCGGTCGCCCGCTCGGTGGAGAAGACCGGGAAGCTCGTGGTGGTCGAGGAGGACGTAAAGACAGCCGGCTGGGGCGCGGAGGTCGTGGCGCGGATAGTGGAGGGCGAGAGCTTCTACGCTCTCGACCGTGCGCCGGCGCGGGTGGCGGGCGCGGACGCGCCGATCCCGTACAACAAGAACCTCGAAGCGCACATCCGGCCCAACCCCGAGAAGGTCGTCGCGGCGGTGCGAGCGCTGGTGGACGCCCGCGTGGGAGCGTACTCCTAGATGGCGGCGGAACTGAAGGTGCCGGCGCTCGGCATGGACATGGAGGAAGTAAACATCGTCCGCTGGCTCGTCGAAGAGGGCGCCGAGGTCGAGAAGGGCGACCCAGTCCTGGAGATAGACACCGACAAGACCTCCTTCGAGATAGAAGCCCCGGCCGCCGGCGTGATCCAGGGCCTCCAGGGCAAGGAAGGCGACACCCTACCGGTCGGCGCTACTCTGGCATACATCGGCGCCCCCGGAGAACAAGCGCCAGACAGGAGTCAGATAGATTCCGAGCAGGAGAAGATCAGCGAGAGTCACACTCCCTCACGCAAACCCGAACCTGAACCCGGAAGAGAGCTTCACGACGCGCGGGCCAACGGGAGCCGCAAGGGGCTGCGGGCGTCCCCGGCGGCCCGGCGTGCGGCAGCGGACCGGGACCTGGACCTCGAAAGCATCGCCGGCTCCGGCCCTTCGGGCCGCGTCTACCTTTCGGACGTTCTGGAGGCCGATGTCCGACAGTCTGCAGAGGAGTCCCCTAGGGAGCCCGCGCAAGAAGCGTCCCAGGCGGCACCGGTGGCTGCTTCGCGCAGGGAGGCACTCTCGCGAGTCCGGCGGCTGGGTGCGGAGCGCACGAGCCGCAGCTTCCGGGACGTACCCCACTTCTACCTGACCCGCGACCTGCGGGCCGGCCAGTTGGTCGAGTTGGCGCAACGCTTGAAGCGCCGCATGGATCCCGCGCCCACGATGACCGCCCTGCTCGCCCTGGCCGTGTCACGGACATTGCGGGATCACGAGCGGCTGAATGGCCGGTACGTCGAAGGCTCGCTGGAGATCAACGATCAGGTCAACCTGGGGATCGCCGTCTCCACGGAGGCCGGACTCGTCGTCCCCGTCTTGCGCGGAGCGGACAGTCTCTCACTAAAGGAGGTCTCGGCGGCGGTGAGGGACCTCGCGGTCCGTACCCGCGAGAGCCGGCTGACGCCCGAAGAGTTGTCCGGCGGCACCTTCACGATCTCGAACCTCGGCATGATGGGCGTGGATTCGTTCGACGCGGTGATCAACACGCCGGAGGCGGCGATCCTGGCCGTCGGGAGAACGCGGACCGTACCGGAGTGGGAGGGCGGCGGGTGGATACCCCGGTCCATGATCTCGGTTACACTCTCCATAGACCATCGGGTCGCCGACGGGTCGGACGGGGCGCAATTTCTCTCCGACCTTCAGGACGCGATCGAGGACTGGGAGATGCTGTTGTGAAGGGTGAGCGTTGAAGGTAGATAACGACGCTATATTGACGTGCGGCTCGTGCGAAATCGAGGGTCCGCACGAGCTGCTCTACCTCTCGGAGCACCTCTGCGCGAGCCGGTGCGCCAACTGCGGCAAGACCCAGGTCTACTCCGGCCACATCTACACCGAATACGCCCGCGACCTAGCCGAGCGCACGACGCACCTGGCCGGCAAGGTAGCCGGTCAAGTGCTCCGCAGCCCCGTGGAGATAGTCAAGCTGCCGTTCAAGGCCATCGGCAAGCCGTTCGGGCTGCTCCGGGAGGTAAACCAGGTTACCTCATTCGAGCGGAGCCGCCGGTTATCACCCTCCCGCACCCGATCGCGCTAGCCACGCCCGGCTAGACCTCCGAGACCACCTTCTTCGCCCGCGGTATTGAGGGCGCGCTCATGGACAGTTCGGTAACGCCCAGCTCGATGAGCTTCGGGATCAGGACCGGCTCACCCGCCGCCTCGCCGCAGACTCCGACCCAGATGCCGGCGCCGCGCGCTGCCTCACACGTCATCCCGATCAGCTTCAGAACCGCCGGATGGTCGGCGCTCTGCAAGTGACGCAGCTTCTCGTTGCCTCGATCCGCGGCCAGCGTGTACTGCACCAGGTCGTTCGTCCCGATGGAGAAAAAGTCAACCTCCGGTGCCAGGGCTTCGGCGAGAATAGCCGCCGCCGGCGTCTCGACCATCACGCCTACGCTCACCGTCCCGAACTCGGCGCCTTCACTTTGTAGCTCATCCCGACATTCGTCGAGGATCTTCTTGGCGGCCCGGATCTCGCTGACATCGGCGACCATCGGGAACATGATCTTGAGATTCCCGTGCGCTCCCGCCCGCAGTAGCGCCCGAAGCTGCGGCTTGAACAGCTCTGGCACATCCAGGCACATCCGTATTCCCCGCCAGCCCAGAAACGGGTTCTCCTCGACTGGCTGGTCCACGCCGGGCAGGTCCTTGTCTCCGCCCACGTCCAGCGTGCGGATGACAACCGGCCTCTCACCGAACGCCCGCGTGACCGCTGCATAGTTCTCGTACTGTTCGTCCTCCGTGGGTAGCTGGTCCCGCTCCATGAACAGGAACTCCGTGCGGAACAGACCGACGCCCTCCGCACCCATCGAGATCGCATCCTCCGCGTCTTTGGCCGAGCCGAGGTTGGCCGCAACCTCGATGCGGCGTCCGTCGCTGGTGCGGGCCTCGATGTCCCGGTACTTCTCCAGGGCGGCGCGCTCCTCGGCCATTACCTCCATCTTCGCCTCGAAACCGGCGACCGTCTCGGGGTCGGGGTCTACGACCGCAAACCCCTCGCCACCATCCACGGCAACCGATTTGGCGTCGAACGAACCCTCCAGGATCGCCCCGACGCCCACTACAGCCGGAATGCCCATCGAACGCGCCATAATGGAGACGTGAGAGGTCTTGGAGCCCTCGGCGGTCACGAAGGCGAGCGCCATCCCCTTTGGTATACGGGCCGTGTCCGAGGGAGCCAGGCTGGTCGCCAGAACGACCGACGGGGTTCCCAGGGAGGCCAATCCCGTGGCGTCCCGGCCCATGAGTTGCGCAGCGATCTGGTGGGCCACGTCGCGCACGTCGTCGGCGCGGGCGGCCATATACTCGTCGTCCATCGCCGCGAAGAGCGCGGCGTACTCCTCACCGACCTCCAGGATCGCCGCCTCCGGACTCTGCAGGCCGCGCACCCGCTCCTCGACGCCCTCGTGCAGGTCCTCGTCCTCGGCCATCTCGGCGTGGGCATCGAAGATCCCCGCTTCAGACTCGCTCCCGGCGTTCCGCAGCTCGTCCGCCGTCTCCGCGAGCTGCTCCACTACGACCGCTACCGCCTCCCGGAACCTTTCCAGTTCCGCGTCGGCCGAGCCCTCGGGGATCGTCTCCCGCTCCGGTTTGAGCTCGCCGGGGCGGTGAACGAACACCGGCCCCACAGCGACCCCTTCCGAGGCTCCTATCCCTGCAAGTCTCGCACGCTCCGCCATTGCCTCACTCCTCCTCCTTGGAGATCACGGCGACGAGAGCCTCGACCGCAGCGTCCTCGTCCTCGCCCTCGGCGCGGATGGTAAGCTTGTCCCCGTGCTTCGCCCCGAGCGTCATCAGCTTGAGCGAGCTCTTGGCGTTCGCCTCCGTACCGTCGTCCTTTCTCACCGTGATGTCGGAACTGTAGCGCTTGGCCTCCTTGACGAACATCGCCGCCGGGCGGGCGTGCAAGCCAGCCTCCGGGACGACGACAACTTCCCTCTCCACCATTGCCGGTCCTCGCTTTCCGTTGTCTTTGTTTTTCCCCAGGTCCCGGACACTCTATGTTCTATTGCGTCCGGGACCACACCTTTTTAACAGTTTTAGGCGCTAGCCGCCTGTCCTGAGGAGGCGTCGGCTGTCGCGGCTTGTTGTTCGGTAGCCCGCGAACCTAGCGACTTGAAGACGATCACGAGCGCGGCGCTGATGACGGTGCCGACGGCGATAGCGACCAGGTACAAGGGCCAGTTACCGATAAGCCCGATGACGAAGATGCCGCCATGTGGGGCCCTCAGCGTTGCACCAAACCCCAGAGACATGGACGCTGTAACCGCCGAGCCCACAATGCAG
>CALMWA010000196.1 GCA_937873125.1 uncultured Actinomycetes bacterium
AGTAGCTCGTCGGCGGTCTTCTTCTCGCCCGGATGCAGAATCGCCAGCCCAAGGCTTATGGTCACCACGTGCGGCGCAGACCTCGCCGCATGCGGGATCTCCAACTCCTCGATCCCCCGGCGGAGGCGTTCGGCGGCCTGAGTGGCGCTCTCCAGGGATTGTTCCGGCAGTATCGCCAGGAACTCCTCGCCGCCGTAGCGGTAGACGGTATCTCCCTTGCGGACGGTTTGCGCCACCAACGCCGCTACCGCTTTCAGTACGTCGTCGCCGGCGAGATGACCGTAGTGGTCGTTGTAGAGCTTGAAATGGTCCACGTCGCAGAGGATGGCGCAGTAGCTGTGGCCGTACCGCTCGGCCTGGGCGCTCAGGGTCTCCAGGTCCTCCCGAAGCCGGAGCCGGTTGCCGAGCAGGGTCAGCGGATCGCGGCGCGACATCGCGAATAGCTCTTGGTTCAGCCGGCCCAGCTCGGCGTTTTTAGCGTTTAGCTGGCGGTGCAGGGAGGTTACGCGGGCGGCGGCGATGAGCCGTACCTGTAGCTGTTCGCGGTCGAGGGGTTTGGCGAGGTAGTCGTCGGCGCCAGCCTGCATCCCTTCTAGGAGGTGTTCCTTGTCCCCGAGGGCGGTCAGGAAAATAAAGAAGGTATACTCGTCGCGACTCTCCTCACGCACCTTGCGGCAGAGTTGGAGGCCATCCGTCCCCGGCATCATCCAGTCGCTGATGATCACGTCCACATCGGGAGTCTGCTTATAGATCTCCCAGGCACGCTCGCCGTCTTCCGCCGTGAGGCATTCGTGCCCGAACTTCTCGACGGCGCGCTGCAGGATCATGCGCGAGACGGCGTCGTCCTCGGCGATCAGGACTTTCATCGCAGTTGCTCTCGCGCCAGGTCTTCTAGCGCCAGCCGCACCCGGCCAAACTCTTTATCGAGCCGGTCCACTAACTGCGAGACTCTCGAAGCTTCTGGCGTATCATCTATATTCTGCAACTCCTCAGCGAGCCGGCTCATCCGCCAGGCCCCCATGTTGCCGGAACTGCCCTTGAGGGTGTGCGCGGTACTCTGCACGCGCTCGAAGTCCCGATGATCAACGGCTTCCCGCAGCACGGCCAGGCGTGCCGCGGAGTCTTCGGTGAACAGCTCGATTAGCTCTAGGAGGAGATCCGGCTCGCCCTCCGGTTGAAGGTCCCGCAGGTTTTCGAGCACCGAAACGTCCACGGCGACGCTATCCGCGGTCGCCTGAGAACTCAAGAATACCGGATCCTCCCCGGCGTCTTTTTCCTGATCCGGGATCCAACGCCCCAAAACTTCTTGCAGTTCTTCGGACTTTACGGGTTTTGCCAGGTAGTCGTCCATGCCGGCCTGGAGCGCCTTCTCGCGGTCGCCCTGCATGGCGTTGGCCGTCATGGCGATGACCGGGATGTGATGGCCGCCGGGCGTGTTGCGCTCGCGCCAGCGGATCTCGGCGGTCGCCTCGTATCCGTCCATCTCGGGCATCTGCACGTCCATCATCACCGCAGCATACTCGTTCCGCTCCAGAGCGTCGAGAGCTTCGAGGCCGTTTTCGGCCACATCCACCCGGTAGCCGAGCTTCTCGAGCATCCTGACGGCGACCTTCTGGTTGACGGGGTTGTCCTCCGCTACGAGCACACGCGCGCGGGAGCCGGCTTGCTGCTCCCTGATGCTGTGCCGGGTTATGAGCCGCTTCTCGTCCTCCGTCGCATCCGCTGCCCCGACCATGACCGCGGCCAGGGCGTCGTGCAACTCCGCCTGCCGGACAGGCTTCGTGAGGTAGGCTTCGATCCCCGCCTCTCGCGCCTCTCCTCCTTCGCCCCGGCGCCCGATGGAGGTCAGGAGCACGAGCCGGGTGGAGGAGACGGCGGGGTCTTCCTTGATCTTGCGCGCCAGCGTCAGCCCGTCCATCCCTGGCATCTGCATGTCCAGAACGGCCAGGTCGTGGGGCTCGTTCCGTTCGGCGGCGGCGCGCAACATCCGCAGCCCTTCCACACTGCCGTCCGCACTCTCAACCGCCATGCCCCACGACGAGAGCTGCTTGTCGAGGATCTGGCGGTTCGTGGCGTTGTCGTCCACGACCAGGACGCGCAAGCTCCGAAGGCTGACCGAGGTTCCGCGGGCGGCCTGGGCTTCGGGGGGCTGCTTGCCGAGCGGCAGCTCGAAGGAGAACGTGCTGCCGGCTCCCGGCTCGCTCTCGACGCTTATCTCCCCGCCCATGATCTCTACGAGTTGCTTGGAGATGGCGAGGCCTAGCCCCGTGCCGCCGTAGCGGCGCGTCGTGGAGGTGTCGGCCTGAGAGAAGGACCGGAACAGGTTCGAACGCTGCTCCTCCGTTATTCCGATCCCGGTATCCGTGACCTCGAACCGCACGGTGGCATTCTCGGGACTCTCCTGGGCCACCTCCACCCGCAAGACGACTTCGCCTCTCTCGGTGAACTTGATGGCGTTGCCCAGGAGGTTGGTCAAGACCTGCCGGACGCGGCCGGGGTCTCCCCT
>CALMWA010000197.1 GCA_937873125.1 uncultured Actinomycetes bacterium
GCCAGCAGGATGTGCTCTCGCGTCTGGGGCATGGGGCCGTCGGCGGCACTGACGACGAGGATCGCCCCGTCCATCTGGGCGGCGCCGGTGATCA
The DNA here is from genome assembly GCA_937873125.1 of uncultured Actinomycetes bacterium. Taxonomy (GTDB): domain Bacteria; phylum Actinomycetota; class Rubrobacteria; order Rubrobacterales; family Rubrobacteraceae; genus JACDDK01. Next base: position 95 of record CALMWA010000197.1, read on the forward strand.
TGTTCTTCACGTAGTCGGCGTGGCCGGGGCAGTCGACGTGGGCGTAGTGCCTGCTAGCCGTGGCGTACTCCTGGTGAGAGGTGGCTATGGTGATGCCCCGCTGGCGCTCCTCGGGAGCGTTGTCTATCTGATCGAAGGCGACGATCTTGTTTGCCGGATCATCGGATACGGTCTTTGCCAGAACCTTAGTTATGGCTGCGGTGAGCGTCGTCTTGCCGTGGTCGACGTGGCCGATGGTCCCCACGTTCAGGTGCGGCTTGTTCCTCTCAAACTTTCCCTTGGACATCCGTTTCCTTTCTCTTTATCAACTCCGCGCGGACACCAGAAAGTAGCGGTGGCAGGACTCGAACCTGCGACACGCGGATTATGATTCCGCTGCTCTAACCGACTGAGCTACACCGCCACGCCTATGCCGTGGACCGAGTATACCCCGATCCCAGAGCCTCCGACCGGACTCGAACCGGTGACCCCTTCCTTACCATGGAAGTGCTCTACCTACTGAGCTACAGAGGCGTATTCGGTTATGGGGGCGGGAGGATTCGAACCTCCGTAGGCGAAGCCGGCAGATTTACAGTCTGCTCCCTTTGGCCGCTCGGGCACACCCCCAGCCACGCCCAGGGTAGCCCGAAGTACTCGCCCCGAAACGCCCGGATATGGTAGCAAACGCCACCGAGTTTTCAACAGAGCGAAAGGTGCGCCGGTAGTGGAGCCCGGGAAGGGAATCGAACCCCCGACCGGCCGCTTACAAGGCGGCTGCTCTACCTCTGAGCTACCCGGGCATGTTGTAGCTGATCGGCCTTTCGCGTATCACCACCAGCCACCTATATTTTAACAGGCAACATATCTTCCACGGGTGTCTTGTGTGCTGGCTCTCAGCCCTCACTCTATCCTGCGGCGTAGTTCTTCGAGTTGGCGCAGGGTTTCGGGGGAAAGTTGATCCGCTACCCGCAAACGGCGCGGAACCGAGGGACTGTGCGTGAGGGCCGGCAGTTCGTCCAGCAACTCTTCGAACTCGCCGGGCGTCGCTCGGGTGGAACCGCGGGCGAGAGCGGTGCGCTGGAGGGCGAAATCGGCCGTGTACACGGTAGCGGAACCTTCGAGCGTGCCGAGAAGGCGTTCGATAATGTCGTCCGCCGACTCTCCGAAACCGCTGTAGATCACGCGCACCGCGCCTCCGGCCCGTGACTCATCACGCCTCGACTCCGGGCTGCGATGCGCGTCGAAGACCACGATTATGACCCGTCCCGTCCAGCCCGCGGCTTTCAAAGCGTCGTTCACGAGCATCTCTCGCGACTCGTCAAAACCACCGGTGTTGCGCTCGTCGTAGCGGTCGAGGGCGCGGATGACGTTGTAGGCGTCGAGGATCAGGTACGAGGCCACGTCACCCTCGCTGACGCCGCGCCTCGTACAGCAACACCGCCGCGGCCACGGAGACGTTGAGCGACTCGACAGCCCCGAGCATCGGGATGGAGACCGTCCCGTCGCAGCCCTCGCGCACGAGCCGCCGCACGCCCCGTCCCTCGCTCCCGAGCACCAGCGCGACCGGACCGGAGAGATCGAGTTGCGTATGGAGCATCCCTCCCACTTCGGCGGCGTACACCCACAGACCGGCCTCCTTCATCCGGTCGATGGCCCGCCGCAGGTTCGTCTCCCGCGCGATCCGGACGTGCTCGCTGGCTCCGGCACTGGCCTTCGCCGCCGCGGCCGTAACTCCCACAGAGCGATCCTTCGGAACGACCACACCGCTAGCGCCCGCCCCGTCGGCGGCCCGAAGAACGGCCCCCAGGTTCCGCGGGTCCGTAACGCCGTCGAGGATGAGCACGAGGGGTTCCGGCGTGGCCAGTATCTCGTCGAGGCCGGAGTACGGGTACGGCTCGACGCGGGCGACCACGCCCTGATGGACTCCGCCGCGCGCGAGATCCTCGACCTGCTGACGGGAGACCCGCTTTACGGCGACGCTGCGAGACCTGGCAGCTTCCGCAACCTCGCCGTCCTCTACGGCATCGAGGATCTCGAAGACTTTGCGCCGGCCGCTCCGCAGCGCCTCGACAACGGGACGGATGCCGTAGATGATCTCCGGTTTCACCTACCGGCGGCTCAGGATCGGACCTTCAGAGGTATCCTCGACCGCCCAGCCCTCGGCGAGAAGTTCATTGCGCAGTCGGTCGGCGGTGGGCCAGTCTCTCTCCTTACGCGCCTGCTCTCTTTCGGCAGCCCGGCGCAGTACATCTTCCTCCGGCTCTTCCTCGTAGCGGAGGCGGACGCCGTCCATCTCCGTCGAAAGTTCCTCGGAGAGGTCGAATCCGAAGACGGTCAAGACATCCGCGATGGTCGTCCCGAGAGCGGCGAACTCCCCCGCAGCTTCGGGACGCGCGGAGACCTCGCGCCCGGCCCGGCCCGCTATCTCGAAGAGCGCGGCGACCGCCTCTGGGGTGTTGAAGTCGTCCCGCATCGCCGCATCGAAACGCTCTCGCAACTCGGAGGCCAGAAGCTCGGAGAGATCCGAATCGGTCTCCGAGGCGGAGAGCTGGCGGTAGAGGCGCACCAACCGCTCGTAGGAGCGACGCTTCTCCTCCAGGATCTCCTCGGAGTAGTCGATGGGTTGTGAGTAGTGGCTCTGAAGTAACCACATCCGCAGGGCGTTACGTCCGTGACGTTCGAGGGCCTGCTCCACGTCGAGGATGTTGCCGAGCGACTTCGCCATCTTTCCGGTGTCGGCGAAGTTGACCATGCCGTGGTGCGCCCAGGCGCGGACGAAGGTGTGACCCGGATGGGCGGCGGCGCTCTGCGCCAGTTCGTTCTCGTGGTGCGGGAAGCGCAAGTCCGTGCCGCCGCCGTGAATGTCAGCCCCGTCAGGCAGGTGCTTCTCGACCATGGCGGAGCACTCGATGTGCCAGCCGGGCCGTCCCGCTCCCCACGGGCTCTCCCACGAGGGCTCGTCGGGTTTGGAAGACTTCCACAGCGCGAAGTCTAACGGGCTCTTTTTGTATCCGGTCTGGGACTTCTCGGTATCGCGCATCTCGGCGGGACGTTGCTTGCTCAGGGCGCCGTAAGGCGGGAAGCTCTCGACGGCGTAGTAGACGTCGCCGTTGCCCGGAGCGTAGGCGTGGCCGGATTCGACCAGATCCTCGATCAGATGGATCATCTCCGGGATGTGCTCCGTGGCCCGCGGCTCCACGTCCGGCAGCCCGACCCCGAGGCTCTCCAGGCGCTCGTGAAACGAGTCGGTGTAGCGGTCCACCACTTCCTTCCAGGAGATGCCTTCCTCATTGGCTTTGGTGATGATCTTGTCCTCTACGTCCGTTATGTTCTGGACAAACGTCACGTCGTATCCCCGACTCCTCAGATACCGGACCACCACGTCCCAGAACAGCGGCGCCCGCGCGTTCCCGATGTGGATGTGGTTGTAGACCGTCGGGCCGCAGACGTAGATGCCGACCTTCCCGGCCTGACCAACCTCCACCATTTCACCACTCAATGTGTCCCGCACTCGCACGCTCATGCCCTTAGTCTAGCCTCTCTTGCACGTTCTATCCTGCTCCGCGCCTCCTCTGGTCCCAGCACCGCGAAGAGATACGCCATCTCCGGCCCCCGATCCCGCCCCGTGAGCGCGAGCCGCAGCGGGTGGAGCAGATCGCGGGTCTTTATCCCCTCGGCTTTCGCCCACGAGCGAAGATCGACGACCAGGCTCCGGGCAGACTCCAGATCCTCGAAGTTATATTTTGCGAGAACAGCATCGGTGCGCGCGAAGACCGTGTCACTCGACTGAGGTAGGTCGCTGGCGAACGCCGATGGGTCCAGCGTCCCCATTATCTCTCGCAGCACGCGCGGCGCTTCGGAGAGCGTCCGCATCTCCTCCCGAATGGCCTCTACGGCGAGCAACTCCCGCCCAGCAGGCAGAGGCTCTTTTAGAAACGGCTCCACTAGGCGCCGCAACTTCTCGACCGGCAGCGCTCGGATGTGCCGCGCGTTGACATGCAGCAGGCGATTCGGATCAAAGGTGGCGGGGCTCGCGCCGAGACGTGACGGGTCCCACTCCCGCACTAAATCGTCGAGATCATCGAACTCCTCGCGGCCCGCCGGGTGGTTCCAACCGAGCAGGGCGAGATAGTTCACGAGCGCCCCCGGCAGGTAGCCCTCGTTCCGGTAGTCTGCGACGCTCGCGTCGCCGTGCCGCTTGCTCAGTTTCTTGCCGTCGGGGCCGAGGATGATGCCGAGATGGACGAACGCAGGTTCTTTCGCACCGAACGCCCGGTAGAGTAGCGCTTGACGGCCCGTGTTGGAGAGGTGTTCCTCGCCCCGGATGACCTGGGTGATGCCCATATCCAGATCGTCTACGACGGCCGCGAAGTTGTAGGATGGGGTGCCGTCGGACTTGCGGATCACGAAGTCCTTTATCCGGGAGAAACGAATCTCGCCGCGAAGTTCGTCCCGGAAGCTCCCACTCCGCTCGGGAGGACGAAAATACAGCGCCCGACGTCCGTCCTCGTCCTCCGCCTCGTAGGTGAGTCCAGCTTCGGAGAGCCGCTCGGTGGCGCTCTCGTAATGTTCGCCTCGCTCGCTCTGCCGGTACGGGCCTTCGTCGAAGGAGAGGCCAAGCCAGTCGAGATCTTCGAGTTGCGCCCTTTCGAACTCCCGTGTGCTGCGCGCCGCGTCCGTGTCTTCGATGCGCAGGACGAGCGTGCCGCCGTGGTGTCGGGCGAACAGGTAATTGAAGAGCGCTGTGCGGGCGCCGCCGAGGTGGAGCATCCCCGTCGGGCTCGGGGCGAAACGGGTTCGCACCTCAGTCACGTTCGTGGCGGCTCTCCAGCAGGCACACGGCCTGGGCCGCTATCCCCTCGCCCCGTCCTGTAAAGCCGAGACGTTCACTCGTCGTCCCGCGGACGGCTACGCGCGAAACGTCCACGCCGAGAGCGGCGGCGAGGTTCTTACGCATCGCATCTCTGTAGTCCCGGATCTTGGGCCGCTCACATATAACGACGGCGTCCACATTGCCCACTCCCCAGGTATCTCCGACGAGTTCCCGGACCCGGCGCAGCAGCTCCAAGGAGTCGGCGTCCTTGTAGCGTTCGTCGGTGTCGGGGAAGTAGTGGCCGATGTCTTCGAGGCCGGCGGCGCCGAGGAGAGCGTCGGTGATGGCGTGGGCGAGGACATCGGCGTCGGAGTGTCCAACTAGGCCGCGCTCGGACGGGATCTCCACGCCGCCGAGGATGAGCTTCCGGCCTTCCTCCGGCTCTGCGAAGGCGTGAACGTCTACGCCGAGCCCCACCCTGAAGCTCAGTTCCGCGTCCTCCACAGGATGCCGCGGTGGGAGACGCCGTCGCCGTTGCGGGAGCTGGTGCGCGAGGTCAGGATGGCCTCGGCCAGGATCAAGTCCTCCGGCGACGTTAGTTTGATGTTGGTCTTATCCCCGTGGACTACGGCAACGCGACCGCCGGCGCGCTCCACAAGAGAAGCGTCGTCGGTTGCGGTCATGAGGAACTCTTCGGAGGCGGCGTAGATGCGGCGCAGCAGGCCGAGCCGGAAGGCCTGGGGTGTCTGGGTAGCGTGCAGCCGGCTCCGGTCGAGCGTCTCGGCGACGGCGCCGTTCTCGGCGACCTTGATGGTGTCGGAGACGGGGAGCGTTGGTATAACACCGTCGGCATCGCCGTGCGCCATTTCGAGCACGCGCTGTATAAGCTCGGGGGTGACGAGGCAGCGGGAGCCGTCGTGGATCAGGACGACGCTCTCCGGCTCTTCGCCGCAGAGCCCGAGGCCGCTCTTGGTCGAGAGGGACCGGCTCTCGCCCGGCGAGGCGCATCCCGCGTATTTGCTGATGCCGGCCCCGGAGGCGAGCTCACCTATGCGCGCGGCGTCGCCGACGGTGTAGATGCGGTCTATCCCCGGCGCCTCCTCAAAAGCCCGGAGGGTGTGGTAGAGAGCGGGGTGGCCGAGCAACTCGATAAACTGCTTGGGACGGCCCATCCGGCTCCCGGTCCCCCCGGCAAGCACGAGCGCGATCGTGGATGCCCGCCCGGAATCTATTAGTTCTCGTCCTTGCCGTTGCTCAGTGCGCCGTCCACCAGAGTTTCAGCCTCGGAGATATCCGTCTTGCGAACCAAGGCGATCTCGGAGATCAGGATCTGGCGCGCCTTCATCAGCATGTTGCGCTCCCCGGTAGAGAGGCCGTGCTCGCCGCCGTAGACCGAGAGGTTCCGCACGACCTCGGCGACTTCGGAGATTTCGCCCGACCGGATCTTCTCCCGGTTGTGCTTGAGACGGTGGTTCCAGTTGCTCGGCATCTCCGTCGCCCCGTCTTCGAGCGCGGCGAGCGCCGCCTCGACGCTCTCCTCATCGGAACAAGCTCTGAGTCCTGTCGCGCCATCGGCGGGGATGCTCAGGGTAAGCTCGGCGTCCGGGATGTAGACGACGTAGTAGCGGCGCTCCTCACCGAGGATGGTCTTCGCTTCGATCCCGGCGACGCACCCCGCCCCGTGGCTCGGGTACACGACCAGATCCCCTTCGCTGAAAACCACCGGCTGCTGCATGTTCACCACTCCGTCCCTGTCCTGCTCTTCGCTCGCCATTAGAGCACCTCACTCGATGGTTCGAGATCCCGCTGTCTTTTGAGGCCGCGCTGGATCGCGCGGGCGCGAGCCTGCCCGACGCCCTCCACGTCGTCCAGATCCTCTTCGGAGGCGTCGAGCAGCCCTTCGAGCGACCCGAACTCCGCGATCAGACTCTCCGCCACCTTGCGCGGGAGGCGCGGCACGCGCACGAGTTGGCGGTACCCGCGGGGCTTGACGAAGAAGTCCTCCGTCTGCCCCACCGACCCGTAACCGAGGGCCTGCGTGATCTCCATCGTATCCGAGAGCTGCTCGGAGGTGAAAGTCTTGAGCTTCGCCCGAAGTTCCTTATGGCTTACATCATCCGCCGCGTAATCTCTCAGGAGAGCATCGTACTGCTCGGGGACGTTGTGGAACGCCTGCTCTAGCTGCATCTCGATCAAACGTCCCTCTTCTCCAAGCTCCCGCACCATCGCTTCTATCTCCTCGGCGATCCGGACCGAATACTCGAACGTGCCGACGGCTCCGACCACCTCCCGCAGCGTCACCGAACCGTCGTACTCGTGGACCGTCAGGTTTCTCGCCTCCTCGCGCAACCGCCGCGTGAACTTCTCCAACGTGGCGATGGCGGAGTTCGCCTTTCCGAGAACCACCCCGATGTCCTCCAGAACGTGCGGCCCGTAGGCTCCCTGATACAGGCTCACCACCCGCCGCCGCTCGGAGACCACGATCACGAGGTCCCCCGTCTGCTGCGCGGTGCGGTGTCCGGCCAGGTGCCGCATCCCGGTCTCGCCCGACTCGAACTTCGTATCCGGGCTGAGTTGCACGTTCGCGTAGTGGATTACGCTGAGGTCCGGCGAGACGACTATGGCGCCGTCCATCTTGGCCAGCTCGTAGAGGCGCATCGCGGCGAACTCCAGCCCGACCTTCATGCCGCCGGAGATAATGCCCAGGCGCTCCAGTTTCTCGGGGTTCGCTACGATGATCAGGGCGCCGTTATGCGCCCGGATGATATTCTCGATGGCGTCCCGGATCTCCGTCCCCGGAGCCACCATCTCAAGTGCCCCCGCAAGCTCCGCCGGCAGGTCTCGCCGCCGCGGGCTCACAGGAGCGCCACCGCCACGGCCTCTTCCAGCGTACCTACTTCTAACACGTTCGCCTCTCTCTTTTTCCGCCCATCAGACTCGCCACCGGACGGACTTTCGGACATAGCTTCTGGTCTTATTATACGCCCGAAGCCCATCTTGAGAAGCTCGGAGACCCTCCGCCCCGCCCCGGAGACGAACCGAACGTCTCCCGTGAGCCCGACCTCGCCGAAACAGGCCGTCCCAGTCCCCGCCGGCCGGTCCCGCATCGCCGACGCTATAGCCAGCGCCACCCCGAGGTCCGCCGCCGGCTCCTCGACCCGCACCCCGCCCGTCACATTCACGTACACATCTTGGTCATGAAGCGGAAGCCCCGCCCGCCGCGCCAGCACCGCGCACAACATATTCACCCGCCCCGTATCTACCCCGTTCGCCACTCTGCGAGGGTTTGCCAGCGGGCTCGGCGCGACGAGGCTCTCGATCTCGACCAGCATCGGCCGCGTTCCCTCCAAGAGACACACCGTAACGACCCCCGGCGGCGTCTTCTCCCCCCGCCGCGAGAGAAAGAACGCCGACGGGTCCTCGACCTCCACCATCCCGGAGCCCGTCATCTCGAAGACCCCGACCTCGTTCGTGGAGCCGAAGCGGTTCTTCAGCGCCCGCAGCACCCGGAAGCTCTGGAACCTGTCGCCCTCGAACTGCAAGACCGTATCCACCATGTGCTCCAGCACCCGCGGACCGGCGATAGAGCCCTCCTTCGTCACGTGCCCGACCAGGAAGACCGCGATCCCCTCGGATTTCGCCAGCCGCATCAGACGCGCCGCGCACTCCCGCACCTGCCCCACGCCGCCCGGCGCCCCAGAAAGCTCCGGCGAATACAGCGTCTGAATAGAGTCCACGACGACGATGCTCGGACGCTCCTCCAGGATCGTCGCCTCGATAACGTCCACGTCCGTCTCCGAGAGCACCCGGAACCCGGCCTCGTTTACCCCGAGCCTGCGCGCCGAGAGAGCCACCTGCCGGGGCGACTCCTCGCCGGAGATCATCAGGCATCCCTCGCCGAGATGCCCCATGACCTGCAAGAGCAGCGTGCTCTTCCCGACCCCCGGCTCCCCGCCTACGAGAACCATCGAGCCCGGAACGATCCCACCGCCCAACACCCGGTTCAGCTCCCCTACGCCTGCATCCATCCGGCCCTCGCTCTCGGCCGGCGGCACCTCGCTCAACGACATCACGCTACCGGCGGCTCGCCCACCGCCCGCCTTCGCCCCGGCGGCCCGCGCCGCGAACCCGACGGCCTTCTTGCTCTCCCGCACCTCTTCCTCCAAGGTGCTCCACTCCCCGCAGTCCGGGCACCGCCCAAGCCACTTCGGCTCCTGGTGGCCGCAGTTAGAGCAAACGTAAAGAGTTTTAGTAGCCATGAGTTGATTGTAATGGATAG
>CALMWA010000198.1 GCA_937873125.1 uncultured Actinomycetes bacterium
GTCCAGACCTGGTCGAGTCTGTCGAGCTTTGTGTCCTTGATGAGGTTGGGGTATCCACCGAAGGAGTGAGCCGAGTCCGAGCAGGAGGGCTTCGCCAGGGAGCGCGACAAGGATGAGGGTCGACTACATCCGCACCTCCAAGAAGGACCAGAACCCCGACCTGCAGAGGAGGGAACTCGAGGCCTTCGACTGCGAGAAGAAGCTTGCGCTGGCCTCCAAGATGCTCAAGAACCACGAGATACCGGTCGGGAAAGTGTGTGAGGCGGTCGGGGTGTTGCGCTCGACCCTCTACCGCCGCCTCAAACCCGACGGGTCGGTAAGGCAAGCCGGGTAGGGATAACGCGCCTCTCGCGACACCATAGATTTACGGCGCAAGTCTTGCCGTACAGAAATCCCGTTTGGGTACCGTGACCCCATCTTCCTCCGCTCCAGCATGGCCTCGCTGCGCTCCCGCATCGACGACCGGGGATAGGGTAACTCGGGCGTCGTCTTCACCACGCTAACGACGTGCAACTCCGAACCCGTGCCGTTGGCTAATTCGACCGCCGCCTCCTCGGCCAGAGAAGCCTCAAGAGAACCGTTCGTAGCCAGTAATATCTTCGTCGGGAACATGTAACGCTTCTCCTCGCCGGACGCGAACTATGCTAAGTGTTTATTGCACCTAGATGTTAGCTCTACGCAAAGCCGCTACGTGTGAACCCGACCACGCGCCGGTAGCGTGAGACTCGTTCAGAGGTTGCCAGAGGCCAAGAACGGGTCGGGAGCGCCCGGCGTCCGAGCCAGGGTACTTAGTGTTCTCCGGCCGTCTGGGCGTCGGGGTCGTCCTTCGCGAACTCCAGGATGCGGTGCCGGAGGCCGGCCCCCAGAGCGTCCTCGACCTTTTGGGTGGAGCCGCAGATCAGGATTCCGGCGGGGATCGCCACGGTCAGCATGGGGGTCTTGGTGTCTTCGTAGCTCACGTAGGCCGCTTCGCCGCGGCCCTGGGCCGTGAGCACGTTACCCAGAGAATCGGCGGAGAACGTGGACCACTCGAACGGTATCACCCGGGCGAAGGTGAGGTACTCCGCGAACGCGAAGGGTGCGGGTAGGTCCGTGCTGGCGTGCTCGATCTCTTCCGCGAACCCTTCATGGAACCTTTTCAGGAACTCGTCTACGTCCTCAGAGACCAAGCAGGCGGCGAGGCTTCGCACCACGCCGCCGGCCGGAATATCCGCCAGAGCCTGCAGCCCGAGGGCTTCGAACGGCCGGTCGGGTCGTTGGAACAGGTAGGAGTCGCCGCCCAGGGAACGGGCCGGCACCACGACGAAGTGCGCGGAGAGGCCGGACTCGCTGTCCGTAACCGTCGTCTCGTAGATCTGCGAGACCGATAGCTTTGCTCCAAACCCGTGCCAGTTACTCATGTCCACATAGTACCTCACCGTCTCGTCTGGTTCCCCGCGCCGGGTCCATCAATCGGTCTGACGCGGGTGCTGATCGAAGAACCGCATCATCTCCGCCGAGGCGTCCGGGCCTTTGGGGTCGGTGTACGAGCCTCGGGAGCCTCCACCCGACCAGGCGTGTCCGAGTCCGTGGACGGTCCAATGCTCCGCGACGGCGTGGCCGTCGGAGTCCTCGTAGACAGCGTGGGTGTAGGAGTGTCCGCCGGATACCTGTCCCTGGGTCTTTGCAGCTTGTGCGTCCGGCGTGTTTTTGAGGCCGTGAGAGATCAGGTGCTCCCCGTTGCGCGGGTTGACGGTCGTATCGCGGTCGCCGTGGAACACTATCGTCGGTACGGCATTATCGCCCTTCCCGGCGTGCATGCCGTTCCGCATTGCCGTGAACGCGGAGGACATATCGGTGGCGGCGCCGGGGGCGAGTCCGGAGTGCACGCCGACAGCCGCGTAGATTTCGGGATAGGCTTCGCCTACGGTGGCGGCCATCGCCCCACCGGCCGACATCCCGGCTACGTACACCCGGTCGAGGGCGACGTGATACTCGCCGACGATCTCGCAGGTGATGCCGGCGATAATCGACGGCTCTCCCCGGCCGCGCTGCTGGTCGGCGGCCTGGAACCAGTTCCAGCACTTCTGCATGTTAGCGTTCCCGGTCTGCGCGGGATAGGCCACGAGGAACGTATGCTCCTCCGCGAGCGCGTTCATGCGGGTGCCGGTGGCGAAGTCGTCGGGGTTCTGCGTACAGCCGTGCAACATGACTACCAGCGGCACCTCCTGCCCGGTGTAGCCGCTCGGGATGTACAGCTTGTAGGAGCGCGTCCCGGCCTTGTTGGTGTGCGTCCGCTCGACGAACTGGCCGGGCTCCGCCGCCACGTCGGGACGGTCGACGTTCGGGGCTCCGGGCGAGTAGGGAGGGGTTCCGCGGAACTGCCGAGGCGTCTTGGCGCGCTCGGGCGGCCGCAGGGTATGCACGCCCGGCTCATTCCACGGTTGCGTCGCCGGCCGCGCGGTCTCATCTACGATGCGGAAGATAGTCTCCATCGGGTCGCTGGCGTTGCCTGCGCTTGTCGGCAGGGTAAAGCCGCCTCCGAGGGTGCGCTGTATGAGGGCGGTTGCCTCCGAGAGCCGTCCCTCGCTCATGAGGCGCGTGACCTCCGACATGCCGTCCTGTAACGGGTTATTCATTTCGATACCTTTCCTTTCGTTGTGCGTCACGATGACTGGATCCGATCCGCCAGCGCCGCTTTTATCGCCGGTTTCGCTCGAAAGGCGCCCAGCACTACGATGGATTCGATGGTTTCAAGGGCCAATTCGGGGGAGACGTCATCGGCGATGCTCGCGAGCCCTAGAACTTTGATCTCCAGCGTCTCGCCGGCGTCGCGCACCGCCTCCAGGTCGCGGCGCGTGTAGTGTTGCAGACCCAGAACCAGCGTCTTGCGAGCCACCGTCTGCCGAACCGCCTCGGCGTGAGTAGTGAGCTGGTTGCGGATCGCCGTCCGGATGAAGTCGGTGCGATTGCCGTAAAAACCTTCCTGCACCAACAAGTCGATCTGCCCGAGATCCACCAGCCCCAAATTGATCGTGATCTTCTCCAACTCACTCGTCGTCATCGCTCAAATATCTCCTGAACATCTCTGTATCATCCATATGGATGATACACGGAAGGTAATAGGATTGTCAAGGGGATGTGAGGTTGGCGAATGCGTTGTTGGCGAGAGAGTTAGGTTGGAGAGGAAGATAGATCGGTGTCTCGGGAGATGGTTACGCCTGTGTGCTGAAGCGAAGAGAGGTTGTTCGTTTGCTGGGCGAGATGCTGGTATCGAGAAGAATCCGTGCGGCTACGTACGGTAGCTCGAAGGCCGCGCGGGTAGAGCCGGATCTCTACTTCAGAGGGTCGTGTCCCCAGTTCACGAGAGAGTAGCGCCACTTCGAGTTTTCGACGTCGTTGTCTGGGCCTTGTTTTATGTGGCGTTTCGCGTAGCCCACGACTTTGTTCGCTTGATCGAGGTCATCTTCAGTGTAGTCGGACTCGTTCTCGCGCTTTATCTCCACGATCCTGCACCCCGACTTGTACCCCGTGGACTCGCGTGGACTCCCTGTCTACCTACCCGACGGATTTCGATTCATCGGTTTCGAGCCGGTCCTCCAGCTCCTTCGGGGCCGTGTTTATGGCCTCGTTGAAGTCATCGATTATCTGCTGCTGGTCGTTCGCCATCTCTACCAGCCCTATATTTTGGTCAGAGAATCAGGCTTGTGGGCGGCCTCTTTGCCGCTCTTCTCGCTCTCGACCAGGTACCTGGGGTCGTCCTCGGAGGCGGTTATCTTCGTTCCGCCGACCTGCGTATCTGCGGTGAGCTTCTTCACCTTGCCCTGGGTCTTGCCTTGCGGAGTGTTCCACTCCACCTTGTCTCCCTGCTGGAACTCCTGCGCCATACGCGCTCCTCTCGTCCGGTTTCACGGTATTTATTACAGGCTTGCCGCCGCCGTGAATGCGAGCGCTCTTACTGGCGGGAGGAGAAGCGGCGAGGGACCGGCTTGTGGGCCGGTCCCTTGTGCTCGTCTGGAGTATTTAGGAGATCGATCGGTAGGCGAGAAAGCCGCCGGCGGCGAGGAGCAGGGCCGCTCCCGCGATGGGGACGAGGGGGGAGCCCCCAGTATCCGGGAGTACTCCGTCTTCGGCCTCGGAGTCTTCTTTGCCGGAATCCTCCTTATCCGAAGATTCTTTGTCATTGTCGGACGAGTCATCTTCGTACTGGTCACCGGCGGCTCCGTCGTCGTCCGTGGAGGGCGAGTCTTCGGGCTGCGTTCCCGACGGTTCGTCGCCGATGGGCTCACCGGAGAAACTGAAGGTCGCGTCTACCACAAAGCCGTCCTCGGCGACTTTGGAGCCTTCGGCGATGGTCTCCTGGGAGAGCTCGACGCCCTGGGAACCGACGATCCGGTACTCGAAGGTGCTGCCGGCGGGGACGGAGTAGGATATCTTGTTCACCCCGCCGCCGTCCCGGCACTCGGCGATGCCGGTCTCGACCATCGCCGCGTCGGTGGTGCAGATGACGCCGCCGTCGCCGACGTTGGACTCTACCCAGAAGGAGACGTTCTCCGGCGCCGGGCCTTCGAGCGTCAGCCGGAACTTACCTTCGGCCCGCTCCTCGGTGTCCTGGGCCAGAACCGCCGCCGGGAGGCCTGCTAGTGCTACCGCCGAGGCCGCGAGGAGCGCTACCAACATCGCCGTGAGAACCACCGGTTTTTTCATCATGCCCGCCTCCCTCTCCGTTGTTCGTAGCTGTATTGTAAGTGCCGCGAGCAACAAAAAGATAACAAGATGTATAGTGTTTGGTTACAGTTACCTCGGCAGTGTATAGAGGGAGCTAGGAGTTTGCCGGGTTTGCGGCGAGGATTGGCGCGCTATCGTAGAATGAGCCCGGAGTGAAAGCGGGCCGGGAGTTGGGATGTTCCGGTTTGACGAAGGGAGGATCGGTGCAGACGGAAGTAATCCAGTTTGTTGGCGCTTTGACCTTGATGGCCGGTATATTGATCGGGTCCTACTGGTTCGTATACGCGCCGATCAAGAACAGCGACCGGCGACGCAAAGAGCGCCAGGGTTCGGAGAACTAGCGGTGGTTCTCTCGCCGCCCCGGAGGGCGTAGCATTGCAAGTCTCGGCAAAGACCGACTACGCGCTGCGGGCCGCCGCGGAGCTCGCCAGGGCCTCGGAAGACTCTTCGGGTCCGTTGAAGGGAGAGTTCATCTCCGTCTCCCAGGGCATCCCGAAGAAGTTCATGGAGAACATCCTGCACGACCTAAAGCGCGCCGGCATCGTGCGCACACAGAGGGGCGCTTCTGGCGGATACTGGCTCGCCCGGCCCGCCGACGAAGTCTCGGTGGCGGACGTGATCCGGGCCGTGGAGGGACCACTGGCGAACGTCCGGGGCGAGTGGCCGGAGGCCGTCGAGTACACCGGCGCCGCCGAGCACTTGCAGGAGGTCTGGATCGCCGTCCGCGCCAACCTGCGCGCCGTCCTCGAAACCGTTACCCTCGCCGATATCGTCGAAGGCAAACTCCCCGCCCCCGTTACCCGGCTCACCAACGACCCGGAGGCCTGGGTCCACCACTAAGCTAGTGGACCGCTACCGGGTGAGCCACCACCGCGTTGTACAGATACCCCTGTTCGTTGTGCGGCGCGGTGTCCGGTTGCGTGTTTCCCGCTATATCCGTGGCGCGGACCAGTATCTCGTATTCTCCCGGCTTCACATCCCACTCGAAACGGAAGCAGGCCCAGGCGCGGGGCAGGTTCGGTCCCGTGAGTTTCGCCGGGCTCCAAGACGCGCCGCCGTCCAGGCTGTAGTCCACCCGCGCTATCTCGCCCGCCCCCGACCAGGCGCGGCCCCGGACTTCACGCCGCCCAGCCGGGAGCCGCGCCGGCCAGGGAAGCTCCAGCGCGCTCTTTACCCCCTGCGCCGTGACGGCCGGGCCGAGGCCCAGTCCCCGTATCTCATAGCCGGGACCGACCAGCACGTACTCTTCCGTGTTCCACGGAACGTGGACGGGCTCCTCGGAGACGAGGATGCGCCCGACCCACTTGATGCTCGCCACCGCGTACCAGCCGGGGACTACCACGCGAGCGGGGAAGCCGTGGTCCGGCGAGAGCGGCTCGCCGTTCATGGCGTAGGCGACGATGGTCTCCCTCTCCAGAGCCTTTGCGATCGGCACCGGCCGCCGTCCCCGCGCCTCGTCCAGCCCCTCTGGCATGACCTCGACCGCCGACGCCTTGAGGCCCGCCCGCTCTAACAGCAACCGCAGCGGCACACCCTTCCACTCCGCGACGCCTATAGCGCCCAGCCGCCATGGAGCCCCCGCCGCGCCCCGGTCCTGAACCTCGTCGAAGAACACACGGCCGTTGCCCGCGCACTCCAGGTTGCACACCACCGAGACGCTCGGCAGTTCCAGCAATTCCTCGTAGTCAAGCGTAAGCTCGCGTTCGACGCCCGGCCCCTCAACGCGCAGGCGCCAGGAGGCTGCGTCGATCACGGGTGTGGGACCGTGGTTGCGGACGTAGAAGCGGTCCCCCGGCGTCAGGTAGTCCTGACCGGACATCGCCTCCCACCGCATCTCCGCGTTCTCACCGAGGTCCACGAAGAACTCCGCCGGTAACGCCTTCTTTATAGGTCTGTCGCGCTCGAACGTCACAACCAGGGAGGATACACTGCACGGGGCTTGACCGGCGTTCGAGTCGTGGGTATTGTATGCTGAATTAGTGAACAATGGGAGGATGTTCTGGCACGACAAGAGGTTGGGTTCGGGGAGGCGTTGCGATTCTGGGTCAAGCTCGGGTTCATCAACTTCGGGGGGCCGGCGGGTCAGATCTCGATCATGCACCGCGAGCTTGTGGAGCGTAAGAAGTGGGTCTCCGAGTCCCAGTTTCTGCGGTCTCTCAACTTCTGTATGCTCCTCCCCGGCCCTGAAGCCCAGCAACTCGCCACCTACATCGGCTGGCGCATGCATGGGACGCTCGGCGGCATCGTCGCGGGCTCGTTCTTCGTAATACCCTCCATCTTCGTCCTGCTGCTCCTCTCGTACCTCGCCGTCGCCTACTCGAACATCCCGGCCGTGACGGGCCTGCT
>CALMWA010000199.1 GCA_937873125.1 uncultured Actinomycetes bacterium
GACGGGACGCTCAACCTCATGGGCGCTCTGAGGACCAGCATGGCGACCACCGGCTACCAGAACATCAAGGAGTTCCAGAAGGCGGAGGTCATGTACGCGCCATCGCTCGCCACCGAGGGGAAGAGCGAGCAGCGCTCCCAGCACGTCGGGATGGGGAAGTAGCGTAGCCTTGATCCTGGTCCTGGACTTCGGCGGACAGTACTCTCAACTCATCGCGCGCCGGGTTCGGGAGGCTCGCGTGTTTTCGGAGATGATTCCCTACGATACGCCCGTCGAGGAGATACTCGCCCGCGAGCCGGAGGGCATTATCCTCTCCGGCGGCCCGAACAGCGTCTACGAGGCCGGCGCGCCGAGGGTCGAGGAAACGCTCTTCGACCTGGACGTGCCGATGCTCGGCATCTGCTACGGGATGCAGTTGATGGCGCTCTCAATGGGCGGGCATGTGGAGGCCGTCCAGATCCGGGAGTACGGCCGCTCACGGATAGAGGTGACGGAACAGAAACTACTCTTCGCCGGCACCCCGGACGAGCAGGTCGCCTGGACCAGCCACGGTGACGCGGTCCTGGCCGCTCCCGACGGTTTCCAGGTAACGGCCCGTACGCCCAGCGTGCCGATCATCGCGTTCGAGGCGCCGGAGTTGCGGGGCGGCAGGTTCGGGGTGCAGTTCCATCCCGAGGTCCGCCACACCGAGTACGGGATGGACATCCTAAAGAACTTCCTGTTCGAGGCGTGCGAGTGCAAGCCGGACTGGACGCCGGTCAACATCATCACGGATGCGGTCGAGAAGATACAGGCGCAGGTCGGGGACGCGAAGGTCATCTGCGGGCTCTCCGGCGGCGTGGACTCCGCGACGGCGGCCATGATCGTTCACCGGGCCATCGGGGGCAACCTGACGTGCGTCTTCGTGGATCACGGGCTGCTCCGGCAGAATGAGGCGGAGCAGGTTGTGGAGACGTTTGGCAAGGAGTCCGACGTGCCGCTCATCCACGTGGATGCGTCGGGGCGTTTTCTGGACAAGCTGGCGAACGTGACGGACCCGGAGGCGAAGCGCAAGATCATCGGCGAGGAGTTCATCCGTACCTTCGAGGTGGAGGCCGGCAAACTGGCCGAAGACGCGAAGTTCCTGGTGCAGGGGACGCTCTACTCGGACGTCATAGAGAGCGGCACGCGCGACGCGGCGAAGATAAAGAGCCACCACAACGTCGGCGGGCTGCCGGAGGTAATGGACCTCGACCTCGTGGAGCCCTTGCGGAATTTGTTCAAAGACGAGGTGCGGGTGGTGGCGGCAGAGCTCGGGATGCCGGAGCGGATGGTGTGGCGCCAACCGTTTCCGGGACCGGGGCTCGCCATACGGGTTATCGGGGACGTAACGGCCGAGAGACTGGAGATACTGCGACGGGCGGACTTCGTGCTGCAAGATGAGATCCGGTCGGCCGGACTATACCGGGAGCTGTGGCAGAGCTTCGCGGTCCTGCCGGCGATACACTCGGTCGGGGTGATGGGGGACGCGCGGACGTATGCTTATCCAGTCGTGATAAGGGCGGTAACGAGTGACGACGCGATGACCGCGGACTGGGCGCGGCTGCCTTACGACCTGCTGGAGAGGATCAGCAACAGGATCATCAACGAGGTCCCCGGCGTTAACCGGGTCGCGCTGGACATCACCAGCAAACCTCCCGGCACCATCGAGTGGGAGTAGAGAACCTCTGTCAGATCCGCCAGTAGTTCGGCGGCCGGTCGCCGCCCGACAGCAACTCGCGGGCGAACGCCTCGCGGACGGACGCGCTGGTCGCGAGTGTCTCTGATCCCGGATTCGGCGCGGCGCGCTCGTAGCCTAGCTCGTCTATTAGCTCTCCTGCGGCTGATTCGAAACGTTCTATGTCACCGGCGGCCATATCGGTCGTCCAGTCTCTGAGACCGGGGGTGACTCGCAGCCAGGCGTTCTTGGCGCTGCGTCCGGGCTTCGGGCGTTCCTTGCCCTCGTGGAAGCGGACCATCGCGTCGTCGTAAGGGATGCCGAGGAATTCGCACAGCGCCTCGCACTCTTCGGCCGGGTTGGAGACCAGCGACTCGTAGCGCACCTCGCGGTAGAGGTCCGGGGGCAGGGTCTCCCCGGCCTCACGCCCCGAGCGGACGAGCCAGTCCCACCACACGGCCGTCGTTGTTACGGGTTCGTCGTGTAGTGGCACGAAGCGCCGCCGTAGCTCTCCGCCGCTCTTCCAGTTGGTGGCGGAGAGGCATACGTCGCGGCCGTCGCGGATAATGTGGACGAATTTCGCCTCCGGCCAGAGGTGGTGGAGGGTGGGGATGCTTCGTACATAGCTGGGGGTCTTGTCTCCTACGAGGTTCTTTCCGTGCTTCTTGCCGTACAGATCGTAGACGCCGGTCATGAAGTTGCTGTACGAGACAGGTTTGCCGTTTGCGAGAAGCCCTTCGAGGTCTGCGCGTTCGAGATCCATTGTTACGAACCTCGGGTTGTCTAGGAGCAGGGAGATGAGATCCCGGGTTACGTCGCCTTCCGGGGTGAGTCCTATGCGTTGCTCGAAGAGACCGGGGACCCAGCGCGACTCGTGTACTACCGCGAGATGCGGGTTGGCGTTCATCAGCCGGTGGAGGAGCGTCGTACCGGACCGCTGACAACCCACGATGAACACTACGGGGTTCACTGCCACACCTCTGGCAACCGGTTTCCGCGAGATCTCATGGTCTGGACAAAAGATTCCCGGACTTCGGATGCGGTTTCGAGGTTCTGTTGCGAGGGGCTACGAACCGCACGGGGGTAGTCAAGCTCGTCGAGCAAGTCTCCGGCTGCCGCCTCGAAAAGCTCGACGTCTTTGGGAGGCATCTGCGACTGCCACTTCCGCAGGCCTGCGGTTACGGGACGCCAGGCTTTCTTCGCGTTGAGACCCGGGGCATTGTTCTCCCGGCCCTCATGGAAGCGGAGCATGCCGGCGTCGTGGGGGAGATCGAGGAAGTCGCAGAGCGACCGGCATTCTTCCTCGGGATAGGCGACGAGCGATTCGTAGCGCGCCTCGCGGTAGAGTTCCGGGCCTAGAGGCTGGCCGTCCTCGCGGCCGAGGCGCGTGAGCCACGCCCACCACAGGGCCGCCGTGATCGTCGGGTACGCCCGCCAGGTAGGAAAACGCCCGGCCAGGTTGGAAGACTTTTTCCAGTTGGTGGCGGAGAGGCATACGTCGCGGCCGTCGCGGATAATATGCACGAACCTCGCTCGCGGCCACAGCTTGTGGAGTGTCGAAACGTAGCGGACGTATTCGGGAGTCTTGTCACCGACGAGCCGCTTGCCGGACTGCTTACGGTACAGATCGAAGAAGCCGGTTACGAAATCCGCGTAGGAGACCGGCTCATTGCCGGAGATCAACTGGTCGAGATCTTCACGGCTCATGGGCCAGCGTTCGAACCTGTGGTACGCGGCCAGCCGGGAGATCAACTCCGGCGTTACCGTGTCTTCGGCGGTGACTCCTTTTCGCCTCTCGTACCATTTCGCGATCCAATGAGTCTCGTGGGTGATCGTTATGTCGGAATGCGCGTTGACTATCCGCTGCAAGAGGGTCGTGCCGGACCTCGGGCATCCCACGATGAACAGGTAGGGGTTGCTCATAACCGGGACAGCCGCCCGATGCGTTTGGCTTCCCGGCGCGTCATCTCCGAGTCCCACCACCTCCGGCACCGCCCGGCGGTCCGGGAAATTGCGGGCGATACGGCGCTCGTGGCGTGTTCGT
Organism: uncultured Actinomycetes bacterium; assembly: GCA_937873125.1. Taxonomy (GTDB): domain Bacteria; phylum Actinomycetota; class Rubrobacteria; order Rubrobacterales; family Rubrobacteraceae; genus JACDDK01. The sequence goes on from CALMWA010000199.1 coordinate 3,741, forward strand.
AGCCCAGGGATGTCAGGAGGTCTCCGGCCAGCGCCTCGAATAACTCTACGTCCCGATACTTCATCTGCTCCCGCCAGTCGCGGAGTCCCTGGGTCGGGGGCAGCCAGGCCTTTTTTGCGGAGAGGCCGGGGTCGTGACGCATGCGTCCCTCGTGATAGGCCAGCATATCCGGGGAGAATGGTAACTCCAGAAATGCGGACAAATCCCTGAGCGAAGCGTCTGGGTGGTCGATCAGATCCTCGTACTTTACCTCCTGGTACCTGTTCGAGTCCAGACTCTCGGAAGCTACCCGGCCGGTCTCCACCTGGCGGCGCCACCATAGCGCGCAGACCGCCACGGGCTCATCGCGCCACAACCCGAACCTGCCAGGTCCTTTCGATTCTTTGACCCATTCCAACGTGGAGAGCGCGACATCCCGGCCGTCCCGGATGATGTGGATGGTCCTGACCCAGGGGAATAGCGCGTGCAGGCACGGAAGGTAGCGAACGTAGTCCGGGGTCTTCTCACCGGCCAGCGCCTTGCCGCGCAGCCTCCCGTACTCCGAGTACAGGGCTCCGACGAACTCGCTGTAGGTGCGAGAGCGCCCGGCGGCCTCTTCGACGGCGGCGTCCGGTAGTTCGAGACGATAGAATCGCTTGTAGGTGCGTACGCGTTCCACGAGGTCGGGGGTTAGTTTTGGGTCCGTCCCGACCGCCAGGTCCTTGATGACCCTGGGGATGAAATGCGAGTCGTTCGCCACGGCTAGTAACGGATGACTGTTGAGCATTCGCTGCAGGAGGGTTGTGCCGGACCTCGGACAACCCACGACGAAGAGATAAGGGTTTCGGACGTAACTTTGCGTCTCTTGTTCGATCACCGGACACCTTTTCTCAAGGAGTTTTCGGCTTCTCTAACGAGGCCCGTGATCTTCGCGGACCAGCCCGGTTCCTGCCGCCGGAAGAAGCCGTGGGCTACTTCCAGCAGCGCGCCGGCGTAGTGGAGGTGCAGCCTCTCGCGCCAGGCCTCAGGGACGCGGGCGAAGTACTCCTCGGCGAAAGCTCTCGCTGCTATTCGGGCTTGGTTTCGGGGTATGGGCAGCAGGTCCGGCATGGCGGCGAGCCGGGCCATGAGCAGGGCCGGGTCCAGGACCGGGTCGGCCGCGGCTAACGAGTCGAGGTCTATAAGAGCCGTGCGGTCTCCGGGGAGAAAGACGTGGTCGGTCTTCAGGTCTCGGTGTGTCGGCCGCGGCCGGACTTCCTCCAGACCATCGGCGACAGCGGCGATTATCGACTCTACCTCCGGGCTCAGATGGGGACACGCCCACGCGAGGAGCCGCCCCGACCTCTCCAACGAAGAGATCTGGTCGGAGAGCGTGTGCCGCCGCTCCGGGATGACGTCGAGCTGGTTGAAGGCCGCGAGGTCGCGCGCTATCTTCCGCATCGTTTTGGTCGGGTTGTGGCCTTCCAGGAGAAATTCTTCGAGCGAGACGCCCGGTACTTCATCCAGTACGAGTGCCTTGAGGTCCCGCAAATATGCCACGGGACGGGCTATATTGAGAAAGCCTGCCGCCGCCTCCCGCACCGCTGGCAGCGCGCGGTCTTCTCCTGACGCTTCACGCTGCGTCTTGACGTAGAAGCGCCGAACCGTTGTCTCACCCGTCCCGCGATTCCGGGCTCGTCCGGTGTATGCGAGGACAGCGCTGAGACCTTTCCGGTAACGTACCGGCTCCACCTCCCACGCTTTGGCGAGCCAGTCGCCTTCTCCAAACCGGCCGAGAAGGAGCTTTTCGAGTGCCGGAGATGGCCCCGCCGCGAGCTTCGGGAGTGCGGGTAGGCGTCGGTCGTAGGGGAAGATCTGCACCAGCATATCGAGATCCGAGACAAAAGAGACCGGATCGAAGACCAGCCAGGCGTCCGGTATCTCCCGTCGCGGGTCGGTGCTCAGGAGTTTGCGGTAGGTCCGCTCGGCCTTGCCGGACGCCGCGTACATCGCGCCGGAGACTGGGAGGTCCCTTTCTTTCCCGGAATCCAACTCCGCGATACGCAGGGTGTATTGCAGCACGCACCGGAAGCCCGCCCGGTAGCGGATGCGCGAGAGGCGGCAGCCACGAACTTCGTAAGCTCCGTCTCCGGCGGGCCGCAGGTGGTCTCTGAGGATTTGTAGCATGGCGTCGGGGTTCGTGGCGTTCCCCACGTGTGGGAGGGTCAGGTCCCCCGTCAATGTCCCGACGTTCACCTGGACCATCCGGTTTCGTCCTTGCCCGTCTTGAGGTCGTGGAGGCGGCGGTATTGATTACCGCGGGTTATGAGGTCGCCGGGGGTTCCCTGCTCGACGATCCGGCCATCCTCCAGGACAAGAACGAGGTCCACGCCCGCCACCGCCCGGAGGTCGTGGGTGATAAGGAACGAGGTCTTGCCGGACATGAGGCGGGAAAGCGCCTCCTGAACCGTCGCCTCGCTCTCCGCGTCGAGGCCCGTCATGGGCTCGTCCAGGATGAGGATTGGATTATCGCGGATGATAGCGCGGGCGATGGAGATACGCTGGCGCTGTCCGCCCGAAAGGGTGTCGCCCCGCTCACCCAGGATGGTCTCGTAACCGTCTTCGAGTTGCATGATGAAGTCGTGGGCGTTCGCTGCGGTGGCGGCGGCGACGATCTCCTCGTGGCTCGCGTCGAGCTTGCCGTAGGCGATGTTCTCCCGGATGGAGGTGCCGAAGAGGACCGAGTCCTGCAACACTATCCCGATCTGGCGCCGCAAAGACTTGAGCTTGTAGTCTTTTATGTTTACGCTGTCCATGTAGATGGCTCCCCGCCCCGGCTCGTACAGGCGGAGCATCAGGCTGACGAGCGTGGACTTCCCGGCCCCCGAAGCCCCCACGAGCGCAACCTTTTGACCGGGCAGCACGGTGAACGTTATGTCTTCCAGAACGCCTTTATCGTCGCCGTAGTCGAAGGAAACGCCGTCGAAGGAGATCTCGCCTCTCAGAGCGGGGGCGTCCACCGCGCCGGGTTTGTCCTTTATCTCCGGCTCGACTTGCAGGACTTCGCCGATCCGCTCGACGCTCGCGGAGGCTTTCGAGAACTTGGTCGAGAACTTCGCCATCTGCCGGATGGGCTTGAACATGCTCTGCAGGTAGGCGGTAAAGACGAGGAGGTCTCCCGGTGAGATCCTGCCGGCCAGCACTTGCAGCGCGCCGTAGAGGACCACGGCCGCCGTGCCGAGGGCGCCGATGATCGTGACGCTCCGGGTGGCGACGGCTTCTATGCGGGCGTTGCGGATGCTCTCCTTGAGGTACTCGCCGCTCTCGGCCTCGAACCGCTCCTCCTCATGCTTCTCGCGGCTGAAAGCCTGCACCAGAGGAACTGTCGAGAAGACCTCGCTGACCCGGTTGGCGATCTCCTCTTCCTTCTTGCGCTGCTTTTTGGAGGAAGACTTGGCAGCCCGGTAGCGGTAGAGGAAGGTACCGACCAAGAGCGGTATCGTGGCGAGGACAACGAGCGCCAACCGCCAGTTGAGGAAGAACATGATCGTGAACATCCCGATGAACGTGAGCGACTGCGATACGGCACTCAGCGCCATCTCCGTGAACACGTCTCTCAAGGTATTCGTATCGCTGACGACTTTGGTGAGGTGTTCGCCTGAGCGGGAGCGGTTGTGGAATGAGAGGGAGAGGCGTTGGAGGTGGGCGAAGAGCTTCCGGCGCAGCGTATAGACCAGCTCGTTGCCGATGCGGGACGTTATGTAGATCTGGAGGTACGCGAACAGTCCGGTCAGCACGGCGACGAGCACGATGACTCCGGCGATCACCACGAGCGGCAGCGCCTTCCCGTCCGCGAACAGGCCCTCGAAGGGCTTGAGATACGAAGGCAGCGGCTTGTCCGCGAGGATGTAGTCGAAGACGATAGCCAGCGGCCAGGGCCGCAACAGCTCCATCAGCGTGACCCCGAGCATGCACAGCCCGGCGAGAAAGAGGCTTCCTTTCGCCCCGCGCAAATAGGCCATCACGACTTCTCTGAACCGCGAATGTTCGGCTCGCGGTAGATTCCGCTCCGGACGCGCCTCAGTCTGTTCTCTCTCTAGCATCTCGCGCCCAGCCGCTCCTCGCACAACTCCAGCAGGTCTTCCGTGTACGCGCGCCGTTCCGGGAACAACGTGCTCAGATGGACGTGCCGCGCCAGCGTGAGCGTGGTGTACGAGTGGATGGCGGCGCGCGTAGCCTCGCCGGAGAGGTCCACGAACCGCTCCTCCATCGCCGCTTCCAGGTGGGCGAGCGCGTCGGGATCTCCGGTGGTCCGCAGGCTCTGCTCCCGGATGTGGCCGAGAAAGTTTCCGATGTCGAGCGCGGGGTCTCCTGCGCAGTACAGATCGAAGTCCAGCAGGTACAAGTTATCTCCGTCCACCAGTACCTGATCCGCATAGAAATCCCGGTGGATGCCGCGAGGCTCGGACTCCGGCGTCGTGGCCCCGAGCCGTTCGCAGGCGCTCAGCAGGCGCTCGATGCGCTCGGCCCACTCGGATCTCTCGTGCGCTACCTCCGGCAGCCGCTCGTGCAGGATACGAAGCTCGTCTCTCATCGTGTGAGACCTCTTGGCCGGTACTCCAGCGTGGTGTACCTTGTGAGCCGCCTCAGCGATGCGTCGCGCGAGGTCCTCGCCCCCCGGTCTCTCCAGCAGGCCCGTGGCGACCCGACCTGGCATCTTGCGCTGTAGCCACATGCGGAAATCGCGCACCACGCCCATCGGTTCGGGGACCATGATCCCATCCTCCGCAGCGCTACCGAAGCCGGCGTTTCGGAAGGCATTGAGGAGCTGGTAGCCGGACTTCCCGGATCTCAACCTCCGCACCTTGCCGATCAGGGTGAGTGTTTCCGCCGGACTATCGCGACGCTCCATCTCGAAATCGTACTCGATCACGCAGCGGCGCTCCGGCTTGTACCGGGTGACCCGTATCTCCCGCAGCGTGACGGGACCGAGAGCATCGGTCAGCCGTTGTCGCGCCTCCTCGGGCTCCAGGGCCGCTGACAGCGAAGGCATCGCCTCGTCGCCAGTGACACCGAACGGGTCAATGACCTGGATGGTCGAAGCGCTGGCCTTCATCCGGCATCCCGTGCCGCTAACGCGCGTGCCAGGTCTGTTACACGCTCCGCGTTGCGGTTCCAGGTGTAGTTGGCGCGGATATCCTTCGCCGCTGCCCGTCCCAGGCTCTCTCGCAGGCGCGGTTCGTCGAGCAGGCGTTCACAGGCCGCGAGGAGCACGCCGGGTTTGTCCGGCGGGTAGAGAAGCCCCGTCTCGCCGTCCCGTACTATGTCCGGGATCTGGCCAAGCCCCGCTGCGACGACGGGTACGCCGCAGGCCATGTACTCGAAGATCTTCAGCGGTGAGAAGTAGAAGTCGTGCTTCGGGCGGGGGTAGGGGGCGAGCGCGATGTCGAAGCGCCGGATCCAGGCCGGTATCTCCTCGTGGGGGAGTGCGCCGGTAAAGACGATGCTGCGTTCGAGACCCCGCTCCCGCGCCTCGCGCTCCAAATCGCCGCGCAGAGGCCCGTCACCGGCAATCACCAGACGAATATCAGGATAGCGCCCGATCAGCCGCTCCAGCAGCGCCGGCAACACTTCCACCCCGTGCCAGGGGCTCAAACCTCCGACGAAACCGAGTACCGGCCCAACGCCGAGGTCCGGGCCGGTGTTCAAATCGCTGGCGTCTGGATGGAACAGTTCGGGGTTGACGCCGTTGGGGACGACGTGTACCCGGTCGGGAGCCGCGCCGAGCGAGACCGCGTAACTGCGTAACGAGGACGATACGGCGACCACCGCGTCGGCGCGCGAGAGTATCCAGCTTTCCGCTCTCGCGGCCAACTTTCCCAGGCCGGTCTGCCGGTAGGTCGCCTGCTCCACGGCCAGCGGGGAGTTTAGCTCCAGGATCAAGGGCCGATCCAGCGCGCGGGCCAGTTGGATACCGGCGGTCGAGTACAGCGAGGCCCGCTCGTAGATGAAGTCCGGGCGGTGGTTGTCGAACCGGCGCACGAGTTGCGCCAGCACCTCCTGGTTGTACAGGATGCGGCGCATCTCCCCCGGCAGGGAGTCCTCGACGCCGAGCGTGTCGTTGAACTCCTTTAGCGCGTAGAACGCGGCGGTCGTCTCGGGGGTGGGTGGAATGTGAAGGAGCCGGGCTTCCAACTCCGCCGGCTCCTCCCACGGAGACTTGCACAGGAGCGAACCCGCGACGAGTACGGAGTGACCGGCCCGTCCGAACGCCGCGACCAACTCGCGCACGTGAACGGAAGCTCCCTTCCGTCCGAGGACGGGGATGCCGAGGTCCGCGCAGAGATACAGAATATTCACTCTAGGACACCGGATGGGACATCGCGGCGGGCGTCCTGGTGGCGGACCGGAAGACCTCCCGCACCCTGGCGGCGTTCTCGTGGATGTCGAAGTCGGTCTCTATGAGGCGTCGCGCCCGTTCCGCGAGGCGGGTTCGTAACTCGGGATTGAGAATCATCCGCTCGACGGCGGAGGCGAGCGCGCCGGGATCGCGCTGGGGGACCATCAGGCCGGTCTCTCCGTCGAGTAATATCTCCGGGATGCCGGTTACGTCGGTCGAGACGCACGGTGTGCCGAGGGCCATCGCTTCGAGGAGCACCGTCGGCAGGCCGTCGCGATTGCCGTCCGCGCCCACGACGCACGGCGCGGCGAATAGCGCCGCCTCCCGGACGTGCTCTATCATCTCACTCTGTGGGCGGGGGCCGAGCAACTCGACCCGCCCATCGAGCCCGAGGCCGGAGATCAAACCGCGCAGCTCTGCTTCCTGCTCTCCGAGGCCGATGATCCGGCACCCGAACTCCACGCCGCGTTTTCTCAGGACGTCGCAGGCGGAGATGAGATCCGCGAAGCCCTTTTTCTCCACGAGCCGCCCCACCGCCACTATCAGGGGAGGGCGTTCGCGCGGCGAATGGTAAGGGAACCTCTCCAGGTCGAGGCCGTTGTAGACGCGGCGTACCCGCTCCGCCGCCGGTCCGTAGGCGTCTCGCAGGTACTCCAGGTTGTAGTCGCTGACCGTGACCACCCCGGCAGCGTCGGCCAGCTTCCGCCGCAGGTCTTCGTGGACGACGCTTTCGTGGAAGATATCCTTGGCGTGGGTGGTGAAGGTGTAGGGGACCTCTGCGAAACGGGCCGCGAGCCGGGCGACCGTCGTGGAGGCGGTTGCGAAGTGAGCGTGCAGGTGCGAGATGCCGCGCGATTGTACCTCCCGCGCCAGCGCCGCGGCCTGGTAGACATAACGTGCCTCCTCGGCCCGCGCGTCGTCCAGGGAAGACCACAGGCCTGGCGAGACGTCGCCGGCTTTGACGAGCGCGGTCCAGAGGTCCTGGGCTTTCAGGCCTTTGGCCGGCAGGTAGGTGACGGAGGCTCGGACGCGGGAGATGATGTCCTGGAAGTGTCCGTCTTCCGGGTAGAGGAGGGAGAAGATCTCGACCTCCGTTCCGGCGGCTTCGTGGGCGAGTATTTCGTTGACGACGAACGTCTCGGAGTATCGTGGATACCGCTTTAGAACGTAGCCGACCTTCATGTTTCTACGCTCCGACGGCCAGCGCGCGCTTGCTCGCGATCCCCGAGGTGACGAACTCTATTGCCCGCTGCGCCCCGGATAGATCCACATCCACCTCGCTGACGGCGGCCGGACCGCGCCGGAGAAGCTCCTCCACCTTGCCCCGCATCCGGGCCGGGGTCAGGTCGTTAGGATGGATCATCTCGATCAACCCCAGGCTCGCCAGCCGCTCGGCCCGGATCAACTGCTCCAGCCGCGGCTCTATCCGGGGTACGATCAGGGCCGCCTTGCGAGCCGCCAAGAGCTCTATAGTGGTGTTATAGCCTCCCATCGAAACTACCGCTCCGGCCTTGTTAATGAGTTGCTCCATGTCCGTACGAAACTCCGTTACGCTGACCCGGAGCCCGCGTGAGAGTGTCTCTATCTTCCTCCTGGAGTCGTCGTCCATCAGCGGACCCGTTACCACGATGGACTCGAATGACGGCTTATTTCCCCGCAGGCTATCGAGATAATTCTTGATAAGGAAGAAGCCATCAGCGCCCCCTCCGGCGGTCACCAGCACGTACCCCGGCCGGAGATGAGGGTCGCCGCTCTCGCGTGGCGCGGGACGGCGGCCGACGTAACCAACGTAGTGGCATCGCTTGAGCGTGGACTCTGAGAGACCGTACTCCGGCAACGGGTCGTAGACTTCCCGAGGACCGTAGACCAGGATGGTGTCGTAGAGTTCCTCGATAGCCGGAGTGATGTGGCCCTCCCGCCAGTTGCGGCGTATCCGCCACGGTTCATCCATCACGTCCCGCAAGCCGAGCACCGTTAGCGTGGAAGGCCGCTGCCGGCGCAGGAAGCGCAGGGTCGGATAGACCTCGCGCTTCATCCCCAGCGGCGCCTTGTCTACCACGAAGGCATCCGGTTCGAAAGTCTCGGCGGCGCTCAGGATCAGGCGCGAACGCAGCTTTTTGAGGGTATCGAAGCTAACTTGCATCCTGCTCGGTTCGTAGATGCCGCTGGCAACCTTTACCGCGGAGGGCAGCTTCAAGAGGTCTATCCCCGGAGACATCCGAAAAGTCCCCGAGACCGTCGAGCCCGTCAGGATCAGGACGCTCGTATCCGCGTCCCGCGCAACGAACTCTTCGGCCAGCGCGAGCGTCCGCCGCAGATGGCCGAGTCCGTACGAGTCGTGCGAATACATCAGTACCTTCAAACGGGGTCCCCTTCGTCAAACCGGAGGCTCATCACGCCCACACGACGCGCCTCGACTGTTTCTTATGTTAACTCCTCGTTAAACAATACGTCTACATTCCTGGATCGGATGTTCTGCTACCCGAACGGGGAGTGCCTCTTCTACGGCTGCGCTTCGCAACATGCGGTCCCTCCTTGCACGCAGGTTAAATGTTCGTTAAATAGTAGATGCGAGATGGGACGCCAAAAAATACGTTTGCGAGACTTGAAAGAGGGACTTTGTCATCCACCGGGCATGTCGCGTTTGGCGGAGGTGGAGTACCGAGGATTTTACAGCCGCGGCGCAGTTTCTGGGACTTGCGCGGAGTTCATGAAAAGATGACGCAGCTTTCGTTCAGCCGCAGTCGGTGCCTGGACGGAGTTGACGAAGGCTGGCGCCGATGTCAGCGCTACCCGCGCCGAGCAGTCCCGCGTAGTTCGGGTTGCCGTCGTTGAGCGGGCGGGCGGTACGGGAGATTACGTCCCGTATGCCTTCCGAAGTGAGCAGGGGGTTTACGGCGTGGATGAGGGCCGCCTGTCCGGCGACGAATGGGGCGGCCATCGAGGTGCCGCTCATATAGGCTTCGGTACTCGTGGGGAAGGCGCTCTTGATGCCTTCGCCGGGGGCCGCTACGTCCACCCAGGGACCATAGCTGGCGAAGGCGGACTTCTTGCCGAACCGGTCCACGGAGGTAGTCGCGATCACGTCTTCTCCGGCCGCGGGGTAGTGGGCGGTCGTGGTGGGATCGTTGCCGGCGGCGGCCACGACGACCACGCCGTTCTCCGAGGCTTTATGAATGACCTCCTGAAGAAGGTCCGAGCGTCCGGCGGCGCCGAAGCTCATGTTTATGACATCCGCGCCGTTGCGCTCGGCGAATGAGATGGCCTCGGCGATCACGAAGACGTTTCCGTAGCCTTCGGTGTCGAGGACGCGCAGCGGCATGATGCCGGCCCCAGGAGCTACGGCTTCAACGATGCCGGCTACGTGCGTACCGTGTCCCGATAGCTCGTCGACCGCTCCGTTACCGTCGCTGTCCAGCCCTACTAGACGCTCTGATGGGTCCGCGTCGTCGTCCACGAAGTCGTAGCGGGCGACACCCTGGAAGCTGTACTGAAGCTTCGGGTGGTCGAGCTGCGCGCCGGTATCGAGGACCGCGATCGTGGCGCCGGCGCCGCGGCTGATTTCGCGGGCGCAGGAGAGGCCCAGAGAACTGGCGGCGTACGGATCATAGTTCGGCGCCGCCTCCGTCAGACCGAAGGCTCTAAATCTCCCATCGCCTTCGGGTGACTCGGTGAGGAAGTTCGGTTCGGCGTAGATGAGGCGCGGGTCGGACGCCATCCGGGTGGCTACGGCCTGTGTATCGGCGGTATCGGGGAGCTTTAGCAGGTAGATACCCGCGCTGCCGAGGAGCTTCTCGAGCGTAGCCGAACCGTAATCGGCGTTGATCTCTTGGATGGTTGTGCCGCCGTTGAGCTTTACGACGACCTCGCCGTTCTCGAAGATTTTCTCTTCAACGAGAGCCTGGGCGGGGTCCGCCGCAGCCAGCGCAACCGCCGAAAGCCCGAGGAACACGAGGCCGCAAATGATCAACCACCTGATATTCAGCCGGACGTTCGCGGGAGCTTCCTCTCCGAAAAAGAGAGCGGTAATCCTGGCCGTCTTACTGTTGTAGCTCGATGTCATCTGTCCCTGACTGGCGCCTGTTGTGCCTCCACAGACCATGTTAGCTCCCCACACGGACAGGCGCATCTTTCAAACTAACTAGGTTTTTCTAGTCAGAATGGGCTAGAGGTTGGAATTATCGGCGGCCTATCTGGATGAAAGGCGCCCAGTAATACGGATGCGGGAAGTCTTCTTTGATCTGGAGTTGCGCGTCACGGAGCGCCGCCGCGGGCTCCGAGCCGGACCCGATTTTTTCGTACCAGCTTCGCATCAGCCGCACGGTGGTCTCGTCCTGGACCAACCAGAGGCTTACTGTGAGCGTTGCGGCACCGGCACCGAGGAAGGCTCGCGTCAGACCGATGGACTCGTCTCCCGCGAACACCTCGCTGCGGCCGGATTCGCAGGCGCTCAGGGTAACGAGCGCCCCGTCGAGGTTCAGGCCCATCACGTCGGCGGCGGTCAACCATCCGTCGTGCAACTTTAACGAAGAGAACATCGGGGTGTCGGTGCGAAAGAGGCCGTGGCAGGCTAGATGAACCGGGCTCGATTCCTTCGCGGCTTCTCGCAGGCGTTCGGTAGTCGCATCTTCATTGATGAGAAGCTCGGCGCCGGTTAGGGTAGCGGCGACGGCACGAGCTTCTTCGGCAACCGCTGGTATAGAAGGGTCGGCGACACCCATTACCAGGGAGCGTTTCGTCTCTCTCGGTTTCCGCTTCTGGCACAGGGCGTAGACCGTCGCGCTCGGCGCGTAGGAGATTTCGAAGTCTTCCAGCATGTAGCGTTCGCCGTCGAAGAGAGCGTGGAAAGGTACATTGTGCAGCAATCCGTGCGGTACGACGACGAGCTTGCGTGGCTCCCCGGCGGTCGCGGCGGGGCCGCCCACTTCGTCTATCAGGTCTCTGACGGGCCTCATCAGGTCATCGTAGAGGGCGGTGAGTATCCGCCGGGTAGAGCGTTCGAGGAGGGGCATGTGGCGGTTCACGAAATTCGGGCCGGCGCGGAAGCGGTCCCACTGCATCTCCAGACCCCTGAGAAGATTCTCCGTGGTCTCGACCGTGCCGAGGTCTCGGACGGTCCGAATTTCGCCCCGCGCGCTCACGAAAGCGACGAACGCACCGCCGATCACGTGGTATGAGAGCATCGTGATGTCAGCGGGCAGCCGCTCCTCTACGGCCTCGGTCGGCAGCGCGACGGAGAACGGGTCCTGGCTCGCCGACGCTTCGAGGCGTGTGCGGCTTATCTCCCGCTCAAGCTCCACCGCCCGCCGCTGAAGCTCCGGTAGGCGCGAAGTCTGCAGATCGCTGCCCGTTCCGCCCAGAAGCTGGCTGTAGACTGAGTTGAGATCCGCTAGAAGATCCCGCAGATGGTCTTGAACGCCGCCACCCGGCGCGTCCGCTGGCGTTTTGTCGACGACGCCGGTCAGTAGGTCCACGAGCGCCCGCGATTTGGCCCGCTCCGCGACGGCGAAGGCTTGACGTTGGCCTTCCTCGTCACCGCGGTTCAGGTATAGCTCCAGCAGGTCTTCGTATGCGGCGGTCTTGTCCCGCAGGAAAGACGTTCGTACGGCCTCCTGGGCGACCGTGCCGCGCAGCCGTTCTATCTCCTCTATCGCCGACTCCAGCAACATTCGGGCTTCCTCATCGCGGTCCTGAAGCCGCCGCAGGTGGCCGAGCCGCTCATCCAGCCGGTAGCGCACGTGCGGTAGCGCCAGCCGGTCGGAGAGACTGCGAGCGGCCCGCAGATACGCCTCGGCGAGCCCGGTATCCGGGAGCAGGAGATCCGCCATCCGAAGGTTCGCGTAGACGGCCTGGACCGGCCAGTCCGACTCCGAGACGAGGTCCAGGGCCTGCCGGGTCTCCCGCAGGGCGGCCTCGCGCGCTCCGCGGGCTGCCATCAGGGAGGCGTGCTCCAGCATCACGCCGGAGAGCATCGGTATGTTGCCCGCCTCGCGGAACAGTTTCGCTGCTTCGTCCAGGGCGCGCTCACCGTCGTCAAGTTCCAGGCGAGCGATGAGCACCGCCCCGAGACCCCAGAGCGCGAGCGCCCGGTCGTGGACCATGCCGGTTGCCTCCAGCATCGCGCCGGCTTCCTGGTAGGCTGCCAGCGCCTCCGCGTAGAGGTTCAGCTCCAGGTAAGCGTCAGCTATGTTGCGGGCGAGGAAACAGTCCTCGGTGAGCGCGTCAAGTGAGCGTAGTAGTCCGCGAGCGTGTTCAAACGTAATGAGGCTCTGAGAGTAGTTGGCAAGGCGCAGATGTGCTTCGCCAGCGTTGGCTAGTGCCTTACTGTAAGAAAGTGTCAGGCCAGCTTCTTTGAAGATGGCGGCGGCGGCCTCGTGAGCGGCCAACGCTTCTCTGCCGCGTCCAAGCGAGAGAAGTATGGCGCCGCAGTTGCTGCCAATTTCGCCGACCCGCTCGGTCATGCCGAGCGAGCGGTAACGCTCCTCCGCGGCGGCGTAGGATTCGAGCGCCCGGTCGTAACGGCCCATGTATTCGTGGCAGCCCCCGAGGTTCTGATACACGAGCGCGGCGAGAAGATCCGCGTCTTCGGCGGTGGGAGAGACCCTGATCTCCCCCCGCCCATTCAGGGTTTCGAGCACGGACTCGCCCACTGCGAGCACCTCCGCGTAGTGGCCCTGTTCCAGCAGAATGGCCATCCGGCCCACGTCGGTTCGCAGGGCTTCCAGCTTCTCGCCCAGCGCCAGGTAACCATCACGGGCACGCTTCGCCAAGCGTAGCGCGTCGTCGAACTCGCCGTTCACGAAATGTGTCTGTACGAGGATGTAGTCCGCGCGGGGCACAGCGATGCTCGAACCGGCCCGAGCAGCAAACTCCGCGCACAGGGTAGCGAGCGCACGGGCCTTTCCGGGGTCGCTGCCGACGAGTTGCTCGGCAGTGTCGAGTAGCCCGTCCAGACCTTCGGGGTTGAGTAGATTGCTCGACTCGATCAGCGCGGCCTGGTCTCTTCGAGAGGAGGTCGCGAGTAGAGTGTCCGCTAGGCCCTGCGGGACCTCATGACCGGATGCTATGCTCACCTCTCACGACCGCAGATCTACCTGCAAGAGCCGTATCTCTACCTCCCCGTCACCCATGAGCAACTCGTATGAGCCGGGCGGGACTGCCTGGAAGCCGAAAGTACCCAGGTCGTCGGTGGCGGTCGTCCCGAGATCCAGATCTTCCCGGATTAGCTGTACGCCGAACGGACGGTTCTCGGAGTCTTCTCCGGCCGGGAAGATCTGGCCTTCCAGGTCGAAACGGGCGTCGCGGGAACGGTGGAAAGTGTTGATGGCGACATCCGCCACCTCGGTGGCGTAGATTAGCTGCCGGTGAGATTCGCGCGTCCCCGCGGAGCGGATGCCGAAGGCCGGTTGCAGGTTGCTGTCGAACGAGAGCGTGGCGAGCAGGCGGCGGGGGAACCCGGCCTCGCGTCGGCCCTCCGCGTAAGCCTCGAACCGCTGTACGAGAGCAGCGTTGATCTCAGGCGGTGGAGTGGCAAGAACGGTGTCCTCGCTCGCATTGAGGAACGTGCGCAGCCACTCCACGTCAGCCTTTGTAGATGCGCCGGCGCGGGCTACTCGCTCCTCGACCTTGGCGGCCTCCTCCGGCGCGAGGTTGCCCTCGATCCAGTCCACCAGCCGTCCGAAATCTGTCTCGTTTCGTTCTCTCATATTTTTCACACTTTCGCTACAGATCACTGCCACTATATCGCTCAGGCGGCCCTCACAGTATAAATGCCGCCCGTACCCTAAAAAATACACGGGTTCGAGGCAAAACGTATTGCGCGTCCTCATGGTGGCTGACTATAGCTCCAGCTTTTTGCGGAGCCGCTTGAGGCATCGGCCACGCATAGGTCCGATGCTTCCCAGCGGCAACCCGAACTGCTCGGAGATCTCCGCGTAGGATGGGCGCTCCGGCTGAAAGTACAGCGCCCGCAGCAGCCCCTGACACGGTTCGCCGAGTTGCGAGAGGCCGTGGTCCAGGTACTCGGAGAGCTCCCAGTGCTCTACGGTGTCCGAATCGCCCTTGCCGAGAAGCACCGCGCTGCCTTTCGAGTCCATACTCTCCAGATGTTCGCTCGCGCTCTCGCGGCGGTTGTGTTCCAGCAGACGCCACGTGTGGCGGCGGGCGACGGTCGAGAGCCAGGCGCCCAGGTGACTGTCATCGGGGAGGGTATCCAGGTTCTGGATCAGGATGGTGAAAGTGAGCTGCGAGATGTCCGCCGCATCGTGGCGCGAGAGGCCGTGGCGTAACGGAATGGAGTAGACCAGCCGCTCGTACTTATCGAGAAGGTCCTTCCACGCTCCGGCCCGACCCTTGCGGCAGGCTAGGATCAACTCCCGATCCGACCTGATCTTCACAATCTTCCGCATCTACTCACTGTGTTCACACCCCCTCTACAAGCTCGATAATCCCACATTTTCTGTCTGGATGTTACGTAAACCCGACCATTTACGGTCGCCGCGCGCAGGGCATCTCGACCGCCGACGAGTTGCTAAGGCGGACCGAGCGAATTGCCGGCATTCACCCATTCGAGAGATCGCAATCCTCGTCGGCCTCGAACGTCTCTGGGGAGAAAAGTTGTTTAACATAGATTTAATTTGGAGTTTACATAAGTGCAACTAAAGACGTAGCGCCATGCCCTATGATCCTGCCCTGAAGTCGGGCTAACTCTGTTCAACCGCCCGGGTACTGGAAAAAGGAGAGTGAGCTTGAAGAGCGTTCTGCGTTTGAGGTTATTGCTGGCGGTAGGCCTCCTGGCTATATCCGCTGTACTGCTAGCTGCCTGCGGTGGTGGTAGCGGTGGCGGTCAGGGTGGCGGCGATGGTGAGGACACCGGCGGAAGCGGTGGAGGCCAATCGGGCAGCATCGAGATTGAGGGCTCCAGTACCGTTATACCGATCACCCAGGCGGTGGCCGAGAAGTTCAACCAGGAGAACCCGGACGTGCAGATCCAGGTTGGCGGCGCGGGTACGGGCGACGGCTTCGAGGCTTTCTGCGGCGGAACTACCCAGATCTCCGACGCTTCCCGTCCAATCGAGGCCGATGAGATAAAGGCCTGCGAGGAGAAGGGCATCGAGTTCATCGAGATCCCGGTCGCCCTGGACGGTCTCTCCGTCGTAGTCAACACTCAGAACGACTTCGCCGAGGACATAACGCTCGAAGAGCTCAAGACGCTCTGGGAGCCGGAGGCCGAGGGCCAGATCACTCAGTGGAGCCAGGTTCGCTCTGAGTGGCCGGATGAGGAGATAGCGCTCTTCGGACCGGGCACCCAGTCAGGGACTTTCGACTTCTTCACCGAGTTCGTGAACGGCGAGGAGGGCGCGAGCCGCACCGACTACCAGGCTAGTGAGGACGACAACGTGCTCGTGCAGGGCGTTGGTGGCAACCCGAACGCGCTCGGCTACTTCGGTTTCTCCTACTACGAGAACAACCAGGATACGCTCAAGGCACTCGCCGTGGACGGTGTGAAGCCCAGCGCCGATACCATCGTCTCGGGCGAGTATCCGCTCTCCCGGCCGCTGTTCATTTACGTGAGCACGAAGGCGCTGGAGGAGAAGCCGGAGGTCGAGGAGTTCGTGAACTTCTACCTCGCGGAGGAGAACCTCGCCACCACGGTGGAGGAGGCCCAGTACGTGCCGATGCCGGATAGCTTGGCGGCCGAGGCCCGCAAGCAGTTCGAGGACAAGACAACGGGCACCGTCTACAACGAGGACGGCGAGCTTCCGAATGACGACCTGGAGACGGCGCTCAAGCAGTCGAGTTAGCGGATTGTCGAGAGGTCTACATCACTGTAATATTGGGGCCGGCCGCGAGCCGGCCCCAACGATTTTGAGATAGCTACGACGCTTTTGGAGGTTCCGGAGATTGGCGACTGAAGCTGGACAGGGCCGAGGTTCGGGCAATAGCCTGTGGAAGAGGGACAGCCGCTCGCGGCATTTCCGCGAGCGCGCCGTGAAGATCTTACTGGCGGCCTGCGCCTACCTCTCCATCCTTACGACCTTCGGTATCGTCTTCGTTCTTATCTTCGAGACCACTGGGTTTTTCCGGGAGGTCTCGATAGTGGAGTTCCTGACCGCGACCCGGTGGTCGGCAGCCTTCGCGAGCGGCGAGTTTGGCGTCATGGTACTTGTTTACGCCACACTACTGACGACGTTTATCGCGATAGCCGTGGCCCTACCGGTAGGACTGCTCGCGGCGATATTCCTGAGCGAGTACGCCTCGCCGCGCTTGAGGCGCTGGCTGAAGCCGGCGCTCGAAGTTTTGGCCGGGGTACCGACTATCGTGTACGGTTACTTCGCCCTTACATTCGTAACACCGCTGTTGCAGAGGACGATCTTTCCGGATTTGCAGGTCTTCAACGCCTTGAGCGCGGGGCTCGTCATGGGGATAATGATCATCCCCACGATTGCTTCCGTGAGCGAGGACGCCATCTACGCGGTGCCCCGGAGTCTCCGCGAGGGAGCCTACGCTCTAGGAGCCACCAAGCGTGAGGCCGCTACGAAGGTCGTCGTGCCGGCGGCGCTCTCGGGAATAGTGGCGTCCGTGATACTCGGCATCTCGCGGGCGGTAGGGGAAACCATGATCGTCGCGGTGGCCGCCGGGCAGCTCGCCCAGTTCGGGACACCGCTGGAGTCGGTGCAGACCATGACCGCCTACATCGTGCAGGTGGCCTCCGGCGAGACCGCAACCGGCACGCTGACGTACAAGACTATCTTCGCCGTCGGCTCGACGCTGTTCGTTATGACATTTATCCTGAACATAATCGCCAATATGTTCGTCCGCCGCTTTAGGGAGGTCTACTAATGAACCAGAGCAGCACGCGGGCTCCACGCCAGAGCGGTTCGGAGCCCGAAGGGACCGGCAAGTTCAAGGAGTCGGTCGGTACGCGGCACGGGTATGATCGATTCTTCGCGGTACTCGTGTTTCTTGCTACCATGCTCGGGCTGGTCGTGCTGGCCGTCCTACTGGTGGACGTAGTCGTAGACGGCATACCGCGCATACTTCAGGACCCGGTAGGATTCTTCACCAACTTCCCATCCTCCACTCCGGAGAATGCGGGTATCTACCCGGCCCTGCTCGGCTCGTTGTGGCTTCTCGGTCTCACGGCGCTGTTCTCCGTACCACTCGGGATAGGCGCGGCAGTCTATCTGGAAGAGTACGCTACCGACAACTGGCTGACCCGCCTGGTAGAGGTAAACATCTCTAACCTGGCCGGGGTTCCGTCAATAATCTATGGTTTGTTGGGATTGGGTATCTTCGTGAACTTGTTGGGGCCGATCACCGGCGGCAAGAGTCTGCTTTCCGGCGCTCTGACCCTGGCGCTACTAATCCTGCCGGTCATAATCATCGCGACCAGAGAGGCGCTGCGTTCCATCCCGAAGGCCGTGCGGGAGGGAGGATACGCGCTCGGGGCGACGCGGTGGGAGGTTATTCGGGCTCACCTGTTGCCGATGGCCCTGCCCGGTGCCATCACGGGTACTATTCTCGCGCTCTCCAGGGCTATCGGAGAGACCGCACCGCTCATCGTGGTCGGGGCCGCTACTTACATATCCTTCGCGCCCAGCGGACCTTTGAGCGGATATACCGCGCTGCCGATCCAGGTGTATTCCTGGGTCTCGCAGGCACAGGCGGATTTCAAGATCGGGCTGACCGCCGCCGGGATAGTAGTTTTGATGGCGGTACTGCTGTTAGCGAACTCGGCCGCGATCTGGCTGCGCAACAGAACCCAGAGGCAGAGTTGACGAAGGTGCTACGCGAAGGAGAGGTGCTATTCTGATGGACTCAGAGAAGACCAGGATCAGGGAGGGTCGAAGGGTGGGAGCTCCGGACAATAGATACGACGTGAGGCAGAAGGCTGGCGGGCCGTCTTCCAATGCCGGAGGTTCACCCGTGCTGGGCATGAAGATAGAGAATCTCTCCGCATTTTATGGCTCTTTTAAGGCCGTTACGGACGTGAGCATGGACATTCAGGCTAACAAGGTTACGGCGCTCATCGGGCCGTCGGGCTGCGGCAAGAGCACCTATATTCGCTGCCTAAACCGGATGCACGAGGTCATACCCAGCGCGCGCGCCGAGGGGTGCGTGATGCTGGGCGATCAAGACATTTACGCCAAGAACACGGACCCTGTGAACATCCGGAGGCGTATCGGGATGGTGTTCCAGAAGCCGAACCCGTTCTCAAAATCCATCTACGAGAACGTCGCGTGGGGCGCCAGGATCAACGGCTACCGGGGCGACATGGACGAGCTGGTCGAGCGCTCCCTGCGGCAGGCCGCGCTCTGGGACGAGGTAAAGGATCGGCTCAAGCAAAGCGGCTACGGGCTCTCGGGCGGCCAGCAGCAGCGGTTGTGCATCGCGCGGACCCTAGCGGTGGAGCCGGAGGTCATCTTGATGGACGAGCCGGCGAGCGCCCTGGACCCGGTCTCGACGCAGAAGATCGAGGACACCATGGCGGATCTCAAGCAGCGCTACACCGTCGTCATCGTGACGCACAACATGCAGCAGGCCGCCCGCATCTCGGACTTCACCGGCTTTTTCTACATCGAGAACATGGGAGACCCCGGCAGGCTCTGGGAGTTCGACGAGACGGAGAAGATGTTCTCTAATCCGGATCGCAGAGAGACCGAGGATTACGTGACGGGACGGTTCGGCTAGATGCCGAGGGAGAGTTTTCAGCAAGAGCTCGACTCTTTGGTCGAGAGTGTTCTGAGCCTCGGCGGTGAGGTCGAGAACTCTCTTGTGAATATGGTGACCGCGATGGAGGAGCGAGACGCGGACACGGCGAGCCGCGAGCTCGG
>CALMWA010000200.1 GCA_937873125.1 uncultured Actinomycetes bacterium
CTGAAGCGTTCCATCGGAGCCAGCCGGTCGCGGGGGAGTCGTAGGTGGCGTCCATCTGTGACCGGATCTCCGCGGGGCCGTAGGGGGGAGTGCCGAGGCTGAAGTCCTGGAGCCAGGGACGGATCTCGATGTTTGGGTTTGCGTCTTTGGTCTTCTTCTCGAAGTCCGCCATCGCGTTCTCGATGATCTTGTACGGCTCGGAGTTCGGGTCGGGGTAGCCGTAGGAACCGGGCGGGAAGTGCGACGGGTAGACCATCGGGCAGATCACATCCAGGTGCGGCGCCAGCGTGTCGATGAACTGTCCGACTCCGGCACCGTCCTGCGTGGCGGCGAGCCCGAAAACGTCGGCCGCTAGTCGCACGTCCAGCGGCTCCAGCTCGTCGCTCGCGTACTCCAGGAAACCGGCGAGAGCCTCTTCTTGTTTCGGGAACGTCTCCTCCCCGTACTCCACGGTCTCCATCGGGCCGTCGGATGGGAACCGAATGTAGTCGAACTGGATCTCGTCGAAGCCGGCTTCCGCGGCTTCCTTCGCTATAGCTACGTTGTACTTCCAGACTTCCTTGCTGTACTGGTTCGACCAGGACTGGCCGGCGTTGTTGAGCCAGGGAGCGCCGGTGGACGAGTCGGTGACGGCGAGGTCCGGACGCTCTCGCGGCAGGATGTCATCCTCGAAGACTGCGACGCGGGCGATAGTGTAGACGTCGCGATCCTGGAACTGTTTGTTGAGGGACTTCAGGTTCGGGATGACGTTTCGCGTCGCCCCGATCTCGTTGGCGAGCGGCACTTTGGAAGGGTACATGACCTCGCCGGTTACGTCCTTCACGTCCACGACCACGGCGTTTAGCTCCGTGCGGTCCAGCAGTTTGAGGTACGCCTCCAGGTTAGTGGACCCGGCTGCGTAGGCTGTGAGGTAGATGCCCTTTACCGCCGTCTCTGAACCGCCGCCGTCCCATACGGCGAGCTTCGCGCGCTCGCCGGTCTTCGGCGTCGAGACCTTCGTATAGGTGCCAGGTTCGGCAGCCGCGGCGCCGGGTCGCGAGCCGGTAAAGCTCCATGCGGCGATTGCGAGGACCGCTATCAGCAAGACGAGGAATGCCGCGGCGAGGATACGACGTTGGCGGAGGTGGCGTTGTCGGCGGCTGGCGTACACGTGACGAACTATAACCGTGGCGGGAGCGTTTGCCAAAAACCGCCGGTCATTATGTGGAGTGGGGGGAGGGTAAGGTATAATAGCGCTCGTAACACGATGGACGATCTGTACGCACAACATATCCGGCGCTCGACATTTGGCATTCGCTACGGCGTGAGTACGCAAGCGTGAGCGCGTAGACGTGCAAGAGCCTCTTTTATCCTGGGTCAATCTGGCAATGGCCCTGGTGCTGGTGGGCCTGAACGGTTTCTTCGTGGCGGCGGAGTTTGCTCTGGTGCGGGTCCGGGAGTCGCGGATCGTGCAACTGGAGCAGGAGGGGAGCGCGCGGGCGTCGGGCGTCAGGGATGCGTTGCGCGACTTGGACGCGTACCTCTCTGTCTGCCAGGTCGGCATTACGGTGGCCTCGCTGGCTCTGGGTTGGGTAGGCGAGCCGGCGGTCTCGCAACTGATCGCCCCGCTGGTCGAGGCTATCGGCATCACGAGCGAGCGGATAGTGGAGATCATCTCGGTGGCGCTCGGGTTCGCGGCGATCACCTACGCGCATCTGGTCTTCGGCGAGCAGGCGCCCAAATATTTCTCCATCCAGAAGGCGGAGAAGACCTCGCTGTGGATCAGCCGCCCGCTCAAGTTCTTCATGGTTCTCTTCCGGCCCGTGGTGTGGATCGTGAACACGTCCACCAACTTCATCTTGCGGCCGTGGGGTATCCGGCTGGGTGAGGAGATGGAGGCGCATTCAGAGGAGGAGTTGCGGATTATGATTTCCTCCTCGACCGCTCGCGGTGTTCTCGACCCTGAGGAGCGCGAATATCTGAATAATGTCTTTGACTTCGGGGACACTGTGGCGCGCGAGGTGATGGTCCCCCGCCCGGATATCGAGGCGCTGCCCGCCGACGCGCCACTCGCGGAGCTGGCCGAGAAGGCTGCCTTTGGACGCTACACGCGCTACCCGGTCTACGAGGAGGACCTGGACCACGTCCTTGGCGCGGTCCACGTAAAGGACCTGTTTCGAACGGCGAAGGAGGAACCAGAGAGCTTCGACATCCGGCCGCTCATCCGGGAGTGTCTGGTGGTCCCGGAAAACAAGAAGATCGAGGAGATCCTCAAGGAGTTTCAGCAACGTAAGCTCCAGATGGCTATCGTCATAGACGAGTGGGGGAGCGTTGAGGGGCTCATAACGATAGAGGATATCTTGGAAGAGCTGGTCGGAGAGATCCAGGACGAGTTCGACGAGGACGAGGCGGCCATCGAGAAGATCGGGGACGACCTCTACGCCATCGACGGCCGTATCCCCATCACCGACGTGAACGAACACTTCGATCTGGACCTGCCGCACGAGGACTTCGACACCATCGGCGGCTACATCCTGGGCTCCCTCGGACGCCCGCCCGAGCCCGGCGACACCGTCGAAGCCGAAGGTGTCGCCCTCCACGTCAAGAGCGTGGACGGCCCCCGCGTCTCGATGCTCACCCTGCGCCGGGACGCGAATGGATCGGGCTGATTACCCGAGAAGAGCGTCAGAGTACAAACAGATAGTCTTGCGCGAACTTCGGCGCCAGCTTTTCGACTCCGGCGGCCACGCCAGACGTCTTCGAACATGGGGAGAGACCCACAAGGGTCTGCGGATAGAGGAAGTGTGGCTGAACGAGTCGAGTGGGAGCGATGAGATCGTGGTTCTGTTCCGGGATCTCGGCCGGCCCGAATGCCTGTTCGGTTTCAAGGCGAGCAGCGTGGAATCGGAACAACCGGGACCGGATGGTACGCCACGCAATTACTACACTCTGGAAGACGCCGCCGTAGGCCACGCTACCGTGGTGCGAGTCAACTTCGAGGAAGAAGTCTACGCCGCAGGCTACGGCCTGCCGAAAGAATGCTCTCCGCACGGAATAAACTGGTTGTAGCTCGTCTGGCTGGTCGGAGGGTTTCCGGCCACGGCAACCGAGGCGGAAACATCTCTCAAGAGGAGGCGATGGAGCGGGCAAAATACGAGCAGAAGGTTCTGCGGGAGATGCGTGGCCTGTTGCTCGGCCCGAACGGGCAGCCGAAAAGGTTCGAGGCTACTGGACCTGGAGACACGATCCAGATAGAAGACGTCCGGCTCGATACTTCGGAGCCGGAGCACAGGATAATCGTTACGCTACGGGATCTGGACCGCGCCGAGTGCCTGTTTGGGTTTGAGATGGAAGCAATCGAATGGCGTCAGCCGGGATACGAACCGTATTTTCTTGGACCCGAGATATGGACCACCATCGTCTGGGCCAACTTCCAGGAACGAATTGTTGGTGAGCCGTTGCCGGCAGACTGTTCTCCAGGTGAGATAACCTGGGTCTGAGACGCTTTAGCCATTAGTCGTACGGACTTAGCGACAGCATACCTCGCCTGCTACCATTGCACGGATGTCGTAGCCGGTAATGAGTGAACGGACAAGAGGCGAGATATTGGCAACGGAGGCTGAGAGAGAGCAGAACCTCGAAGTCCTGACGAACGGGGCGATGGGGGAAGTCTGGGAGTGGGTGCGGAGCAAGGTTCCGGAGGGACTGGAGATCTTCGACGCGCACGCGCACATCGGGGCGGACGTGGATACCCGTACGATGACGGCCGACGGGATGCGCGACCGGATGGACGCCGCGGGTGTGGGCCGGGCTATAGTCTTCGCGCTGAACGACCCGAACGCCCGCGACGACTTCTCGGGGCCGAACGACGTGGTGTGGAGCGCCTACGAGGAGCATCCCGGACGCTTCGTGCCGTTCTTCCGGTTGAACCCGCACCGCAACTACGAGACAGAGTTCGAGCGGTGCGTGGAGCGGGGTTTCGCGGGGTTGAAGCTGCACCCGGTCTCGCAGGTGTTCGAGCTGGACGAACCGCGGGTCGTGAAGCTGCTCGGGATGGCGGCGGAGGCTGGCCTGCCGGTGCTCATACACACAGGGTTTGCGATGCAGCGGATAGTGGAACCGCTGATCCCGACCGTCGAGGCGCACCCGGAGCTGCGGCTCATCCTGGGACACTCGGCCATGATCGAGCTTCTCGAAGCCATCCGCGCCTTCGAGGACCACCCGAACGTCCTTTTCGAGACCTCGGTGGTGCGGGCGAAGGACCTCTACGTGCTGTTCAGCATGCTGGACCCGGCGCGCATCGCCTACGGTTCGGACATCCCCTACGGTGATTTCCCATCGACCCTGCACGCGACGCTCGCCGCCGCCGAGGCCGCGGGCGTGCCGGACTCGGCGTTTACCGGACTGCTCTCGGAGAACATCCGGCGGTGGTTCCCGTGAGGTGGTTCGAGTGAGGCGGGCCAGCCGGGAGAAAGCCTCTACCGACCTGCGCCTGGGGCATCTGCTCCGTGTAAACGGCGACCTGGAGATCTCCATACTCGCGATGTGGATGAACAGCCCGCGGGCGAAGGTGATGATCGGCATGACCCAGGCGAGCCTGCGCGGGGAGGGACCCGGTGGGGCTGATGAGGCGCTCTTCGAGAAGTTGCGTCCGTTGGTCCTGGAGGCGCGCGAGTTCTACGCGGCCGACGACTTCCCGCCCGCGATGGCCCGCATGCGCGTCGCCCATGACATGGTCGGACTCAGGATCATCAGCGTCGGCAAAGGGTAGCGTCCGTGCCCGGCTCCGCCGCCCGGCCCGGAGCGACGCCGCCAGAAGACGCGCCGCTCGTGTCCGTAACCCGCGGCTCCCTGGTCGAGAGTCACCACCGCGGCCGGATCGTGTTCTGCGACCCGTCAGGCGAAGTTCTCGAAGCTACCGGCGACCCGGACGGGTATGCCTACGTCCGCTCCTCCGCGAAACCCTTCCAGGCTCTGCCGCTCGTCCTCTCCGGCGCCGCCGACATCTACGGGTTGACGGATGAGGAGCTGGCCGTCGTCTGCGCTTCGCACAATGCCGAGGGGCGGCATCTGGAAGCGGTGCGCTCCATCCTCGACAAGGCCAGCCTCTCGGAGAGGGATCTGCAGAGCGGCGCACATCTGCCGATGTACGTGCCGGCGGCCGAGGCGCTGGCCCGCGGTGGCGAGGAGCCACGCAATATTCACGGTAACTGCTCCGGCAAGCACGCCGGTATGCTCGCCGTCTGCGTCCACGAGGGCTGGGAGACCAGGACGTACAGAGACCCGGACCACCCGCTGCGACGGTGGATCTCCGATCTGGTCTCACAGGTCTGCGCGGTCGAGCCCGAGTCCCTGATCGTTGGGGGTGATGGCTGCGGCCTCCCGGCCTTCGCCATGCCACTCCGGGGCTTGGCAACGGGTTTCGCTCGTATCGCCACCGGCCAACATCTGCCGGATGATCTTTCGGCCGCCGCGCTCCGCATCCGGGACGCCATGCGCTCGCACCCCTTCATGGTCGCCGGCACGGGTAGGCTCGACACCGAGTTGATGGAGGCCACGCAGCTTGTCACCAAGATGGGCGCCGAAGGGATGTTCGCCGCCGGAAGCCCTGATGGATGGGGCATGGCGATAAAGATCTCCGACGGCGCGGGAAGGGCTGTCCGCCCGGCCGCTCTATCGGCGCTCTTACGCAGGGGAGTTGCACTTCTGGAGTCCGATCCCCTCGTAGTGCGAGACCTGCACGGTGTAGAAGTAGGGGTCATGGATGCCGTCCCCCAGAATGACCGCTAGTCCATGACCGGCATGAACTATACGGAGTTGGACTGGCGGGAGGCGATCCTCCTCGGCGCTGCGCTGAGAGACGGCCTTATCCACGCCGTCGCCGACGAATCCCGCCCGCCTAGGGAGGTGTCGGACGAACTCGGTATGGACGCTCGCGCAGTCTACGTGACGCTATCGGCACTCGTCGAGCTGGGCGTGTTGGACGAGCGCCAAACCGGTTTCCAACTGCGTGAGGAGCACCGGCGGGCGCTGCTCGATGCAGACTACGAAGGATACGTGGGAGAGAGCGTGATCCATCGCTTCGAACTCATGCAAAGCTGGGGCCGGTTGCCGGAGATACTGCGCACCGGCGAGCCGGTCGAGGACCGCACGCGGCCGAACTTCGGGGGGACGGCGACGTTTATTCAGGCCATGCGCCGGGGAGCGCGCCCCGGAGCCGAGGCCGTAGCGAAGACCGTACTGCCCCGGCTGCCGGAAGGCGCGCGAATTCTCGATGTGGGTGGAGGACCGGGGACGAACGCCGAGGCCTTCGCGGGCGGCGGAGCACAGGTAACAGTCTTCGACCGGCCGGAGGTCATCGAGCAGATGCGGGGCGTTCTGGCGCGCGCCGGTATCGAGACGGTGGCCGGAGACATGAATGAGCGGCTGCCGGAGGGACCTTACGACGCGATCTACTTTG